>CAZILR010000061.1:0-13918 GCA_964539995.1 uncultured Planctomyces sp. | reverse complement strand
GGTGCCATTGCCGAAATCCCACCAGCGATACCATTTCGGCCCCGGAAAATAGACGCTGTGAAACGGCCGAGGCTTCGCAGGACCGAGCCACAAATCCCAATCCAATCCCTGTGGTACCGGTTGCACTTCGGTCGGACGTTCTTCGACGTGGACGATGTCTTTGTATTTCGCGGCGTCCTCCGCGCTCTGTCGTCCCCAGGCTCGGCCGACCCACACATGAGCCTCACGCACCGGGCCGATCGCACCGGCTTGAATCAGCTCGACCACGCGGCGGTAGTTCTCGCCGGAGTGAATTTGAATCCCCATCTGTGTGGCGACTTTGAACCTCGCGGCAGTCTCGCGAATCTGTCGTGCCTCCCAGATGTTGTGCGTCAACGGCTTCTCGCAATAGACGTGCTTTTCGAGCAGCAGCGCCGGATACGTTGCGAAGGCGTGTGTGTGCTCACAGGTGCTGACCACGACAGCATCGAAGTCGCGATCGTGATCGAGCAGCTTGCGAAAGTCGGCGAACTTTTTCGCTTGCGGATATTTCTCGCTGACCTTGCCGAGCGTCGGTTCAAACACGTCGCAGATCGCCGTGACGTTCTCGTCGGCCAACGCAGGCAGGTGAGCTCCGCCCCGTCCGCCGACGCCGATGCAAGCCACGTTGAGTTTCTCGTTGACGTTTTTCGCTCGCAGGATCGCGGGAGCGGCAAACAACGACGCGCCGGCAACGGCACTGGTCTTGAGGAACTGACGGCGAGTGGTCGGACGAGCCATGTGAGTCTCCTGGATTGTCGGTCAGACTTCCCAGCCTGACTCGAACCATCAAACCGCGTCGTGTTGTGATCGGGTCAGCCTGGAAAGGCGGACCTACGTTGGCCGGTACGGTATCGCGGCCACACGAGTGCGGCCACGCTGCTGGAGCGAGAACTCTTTGACGGCCGAAGTGAACAGCGCGGATTATTTACCTTCGAGCGTTGCACCTTTGCCGGTCAGCCGTGAGCTACCAAGCCCGAGCGCGGTTTCGCTCTTGAAGATGTACGCCGGTGGAAAGTTTTGCCGCAGCGTCGTGAGCGCCTGCTCCCACATGCTTTCGTCGAGCGCCGTCTGCACGGATTTTCCCTGGGGCAAGCGAGTGAATCCGAAGAAGGAATTTGTCAGATCGTTTTTTGATTCCCAGATCGTCTTGCCGCTGGTTTCGTAAGCGATGCGAACCGTGACTGCTTTCTTCTGAACAGTGACTTGCTCGCGCTTTCCGGTCCCCGCGCCAAGCCCGAAGGTTTCAATCGTGAATGTCCCGCTGGCCGCAGCGGGAGCAATCGAAACGACCAAGCGTGTCGCCTCTCCCGACTTCACGGTGAGCTCATTCGCTTTCACCGAATTGTCGATCGATGCTTGCGCCTTTTTCGCGAAGTCCGCGATCTCCGCAGGCTCGGTCACGGCGACTTGCAGATCGACGGAGCTTCCCGGTCTGACGAGAGCTTGTGCGTTGAGTGACTTGCCATCCAACCGCTTGAGCACAGTCGGTTCGGGAAGTTTTTCCGCAACGAGTTGGCGGTCTCCCGTGTTTCCGGATGGGCCGGCCCACCACAAACGACCGTCGTAGGGCTTCATCGCCAGTGCCACATTATCGGGAACATTGGTGACGTACGACCACACGACCGCTTTGAACGTGAGATCGACGAGCATCAACGTGCGGTCCAGGCCGACGATCCCTTTGGCGGGTGGTCGCTGATTCAGTTTGGGGCTGCCAACGAGCACATGATTGTCTCCGGTCCACACCAATGGCAGCGTTGCCGGCGGGATCGGGACGCTCGTCGTCGAGCCGCTCGCCATGTCGATCAGCAGCACGGCGGTTTCCTTGTGGTTCAAGGTCAGCACGGCCAGTCGATCGCCTGCGGGACTGAAGGCGATGGAGGCGAAGTTGTCCTCGACTCTGACGCTGCCAAGCCCCTCGCCAGTCAGGGCATCGCGAAAATCAATCTTCTGCTGAGCCGAAGTGGCGATCATCTTGCCGCCGGGCGAGATCGCCAATGTTCCCGCGTCTTCCACGGCATAGACTGGCTCGCACGACGGGACGCGGAAGACGATCAAGTGGTCATTGACGCTGCAGGCGGCGACGGTGTTCGCATCCAAAAACTCCGCCGAGACAATCGCCCGTTTGTCGGCTTCCGCTTCGTCTTGGAACGGTCGGCATCCGGCGATGTGCTGCCCGTCCGCCGAATAGACATCCAAACGACCCTCACCGTTGATCGCTTGGACCAACACACGCGATCCATCGGGACTGATCGACATCAGCTCGCACGGAAAATCGAGAGCCAATCGACGAACCGGCTCACGCTGACTCGCATCGTGTAACTCAATCCAATTCGTCCGGCAGGCCGTCGGTGCGAATCGGACTCGCGCTCGAGTACGGTTCGTGCCGGTGACCGTCTGCGATTGCGGATTGACGCGCGACACTCCGGTCTGCATCGACTCCTCTTCGTCGGTATACCGTAGGCCAACCAGTTTCGCGTCCGGGCGAGAAACGACGATTTCACGAATCAGTCCTTCGGCCCCTTTGAGTGGAATCTTGCTGGCGGAACTCGCCGGAGCGGAACCGGGATCGGCGGCGGCTCGCCAGCCGGCGGCGATGGCCGAACGGTCGGCCGCTTTGCTGCGATCAAGCAACGTGAGCTTGGGGAGCTTCGCATCGACGAGCAATCCGCCCGCTGCGGCGATTTCCTTCGCGCGAGCCAACTCGTCGGCGTTCAGTTCCAACGGCGCGAGGACCGCCGATTGTTTCGTCCCCTCCCAAGATGCGATGGTCGTGTCCGAAAGGATTCGGCGAGTTCGCAACGTATCGACGTCAAGAGTCGGTTTCGCAAAGGCGTAAACCACGTTCTTCGCCGTCCGATCGATCACATACCTGCCGTTGAGCAACAATCGCTGCCCGTCGGGAAACCATTGCAGGCTCTGCTGTCGCGACACTACCTCCAGTTTTCGTTCGTCGGGATTGGGAAGTTGAAATTCCGCGCTGATGACGCCGTCCGCGACATTCCAGATCGCGATCCGCTCCGCTTCGCGGCCCAGTGAATCCATGAACGCGGCGGCGAACTCGCGACCATCGTGCGAGAACGCCATGCCCAATAGGACGATGGAACTTCCCTGAGCCGGCTCGATCTCACCGACAGTGTCGCCGGTGTCCAAGTCAATGAGTGTGATCGAACGCTTGATGGCATCGCCGAGCACCGCCAGTAATCGGCCGCCCGGACTGAAGGCTCGCCGGTCGCCCGGCCGCGCTCGATCTCCCAAGTTGATCGAACGATCGCTTTCGCCAGACGGTAACTTCCAGGTCATGATGCCGTGATTGACGTCCGAGACTGCGACCAACCGCGTCGGGGTTGGCATCGCGATCGACGCCACGTTGAATTTCTTCGCTTCCAGCGCCAGCGTTCCGAGCGACTTCTTCGCCGGGAGGTCATACACCTCGATGCCGCCTCCATTCTCGAACCGATACCACGCGACATATTGACCGTCGGGACTGAATCCGATCGTGCGTCCGCTGATTCGCGGGCCTTTCAAGATGTTCCCTTTTTCGCCAGTCGCCAAATTCCAGACGGTGCGCGATTGGTTGTCGGAACCAATCAGTGCGAGTCGGCTGGGCGTTTCCGAAAACAGGATGTGCTCGTCACTCAAATAGCCCTCGACGGTCTTGATCTGAAACTTCTTCGACAACTCGAACGTGAACTTCTCGGCGGGCGGATCGACTTGCGCTTTCCAATTCGCGACCGGCTTAAAGAAGGCTGCGAACGCCGGCTTCTGAAAACCGGGCGCAGCCGGCGGGGTTGCACTTGGTGGAGCGACCGACGGCGTCGTGGGCACTGCCGGTTGCGGGAACCCAGCGGGCGGATTCGGGACGACCGGAGCAGCCGGGTTTGTCACGGCAGGAACAGCCGGAGTTGTTGGTGTGGTCGCTTGTGGCACTGCGGAATTCTGCGCGACCGCCGGAGCCGGAACATTGAGTGGTGCATTGGCCGGGGCGTTGGCAATCCCCGGGGCGTTGTTCGCTGGAATCGGATTGGCTGGCGGCGCGGCGGGCTGGCGCAGGAAGAGCACTGCCAGCAGGCCGACGAGAGCCGCAACCCCTGCGACCACACCGCCGATCAGCACACCCGGTCCCAGACTCGAGCTCTTCCGCTTCTTGGACCCGCTCTTGCGTCGCTTCGAGGGGATTTCGATGTCCGCGCCGCAATCCTTGCAGCGAGTCGTCCGCCCGGCGCGGTCGTCCGAAAAACGATACTGCTTGCCACACTCCGAACATTCGGTCTCAATAGACATGATCACGCCTCAGCTTCTAGGCCAAGCTTTCTGGCCCGACTCGAACGCTTCCAACCACGTCGTTTTCCGTTGAGGTCGCCCCGAAAGAGCAGACCGACATGAGTCGATACGGTATCGCGCCGATGCGTGTACAGCCACACTGTGGAGTGTTTTGGCTGGAGTAATCGCTGCAACCGGATAGCGATGTGGCCGCGGCTGTCTTGGCCTGCCGTCACGGCCCCGAATCACGGTCTAGAGTTGCCCGGTCAATGACCGATCTCCTCACGATTCCGTTTCCTGGCGAGGCTCACGATGTTGCAACTCTTCAAGAAGCTGCTGGACGACGAGCAGGGCGTCGTGATCACTTCCGAGCTGATTCTGATTTCGACGATCGTCGTTCTGGCGATGGTCGTCGGCCTGACCGAAGTTTCGCACGCGGTGACCGGAGAGTTGGTCGATGTCGCAAACGGCTACAACCGGCTCAATCAAGGCCGCCGCTATCAACAGCTCGGCTGGAGCGATAACAGCGGCAACGCTTCGATGGCCGAAGTGAACGGCACGCCCGCTCGCGACGAAGACCATTAACGAACCACGTCACACAACTGAGCGAGTTGCCGGCTGCCAAAGTGCCATCGCGTCGTCGCTGATCGGCTGGCCGGTGGCATCGACGAGCACTTCGCGGCCCAAGCGATGCGAGATCGCCGCGAGCTGTCCCCATCCCGCTGACACCGTGCCGGTTTCCAAGTCCGCGACCGGAGAGCGACGCTCCTTCACGGCCGCGACGAAATCGGCCAGATGCGGCAACGCCAATTCGCTGGAGTCCGATGTCTGCGGCTCTTTCGAGTCGTAGATTTTCCAGCCACCGCGATCGACGACCAACGTGCCACGCTCGCCAAAGAACGCCACTGCCGCAGTGCGACCTTCCGGAGCATGATTGCTCCAAGTGCGATGTTCCCAAATCACCGTTTTGTCGCCGCAGTCGAATTGCACATGCAGCGCATCGGGAGTCTCGGCTTCGTCCGCGATGACGCGCCGGCCGTTCGTCGAGGCGACACTCTGAGGCCATGCGACATCCAGTCCCCAGCGAGCGACGTCGAGCAACTGCGAACCCCATGCGCCGAGTTCTCCGCTACCGTGATCCCAGAACCAGCGCCAGTGATAGTGAAAGCGGTTCGCCAGGAACGGCCGCTGCGGTGCGGAGCCGAGCCACGATTCAAAATCCACACCGGCTGGCGGTTCGACGGGCGACGCCGGCGCGAGCGGTTGTCGTCGCTGCACGAACCAAGCCTTCGCGAGCGTGACTTGGCCGAGCTGACCGCTCTGCACTAACCGAATGGCCGATTGAAAATGCTGGCCGCTCCGTTGCGGCAGGCCGACGGCAACAATCCGCTGATTCGTGCGCGCGGCCTCGATCATTCGAGCCGCTTCGCCACCGAAGTGACAAGCGGGCGTCTCGACGTAGACGTCCTTGCCAGCCTCGCAGGCCAAGGCCGTCATTGATGCGTGCCAATGATCAGGCGTTGCGATCACGACCGCATCAACCTTCGGATCATCGAGCACTCGGCGAAAGTCTCGTTCCGTTTTGGGAGACGCTCCGTGAGCGTTTTGAACCGCCTGGACAGCGGCCGGCAAAAGATTTTCATCGATGTCGCACAACGTCACGACATTCGCATCGGGCAGCGATGCGAAGCCGCTCGCCAACGCCTTGCCCTGATTTCGGACTCCAATCACGGCGAGGCGAACTCGCTCAGACGCCGCTCCCTTGGCCAGTGCGGCCGCTCCCGCGAGGCCGACCATGCCGGCAGCGACTCCGGCGGCATTTTGAGCACTGCGTCCCAAAAACTGACGGCGATTCAGATCAGGCTTCAAGAGATCGTCCACGTTCATGGCAGAGTAACTCGGTCCAACTTAGTGGTGCGGGCGTCTCGCCTGCACCGAGAAATTCGAGGCACAGTCTATCGGTCATGGTAGGCAATGTCTCGGAAGAAGTGACTCAGGTGGCCTCGCGGCTTGACGGCCCGAAGCTGGAGCGGAAGATGTTGCCCAATCGCTCGGTTCGGACTACCCGGCCGTGGAACCTCGAATTCGCACCGACCTCTCATGCAACACTCACGAATCTGGATTGGCCGCTTGTTTTGGACCGGAGCGGTGCTGACATTGGTCGGTCTGCTGACGTGCGCCGTCTTGCTGGTCTTGCTGGCCGTCGGTGACAGCAACGGAGCATCCGGTGTTTGGGGCGTGTTCCTAGTCTCGGCCTCGGCTTGGGTCATTAACTTCGTCTCGCTGGTCGCTCTGCTGGCTTGGCGAGCGATGCAAGAATCGAATTCGGACACTGACAAAACACCTCCGCGCTGAAGCCCATGTGCTTCGGTGATCTGACGAATCCACTCTGCCCCATTGATCTTCCATGCCGATCAAGTTTCGCTGCGAACACTGTCGCCAATTTCTAGGCATCTCGCACACCAAGTCGGGATCGCTGGTGGACTGCCCCACTTGTGGTCGGACGATCCGAGTTCCCGACCCAGAGGGCTTTGTCCAGCCGATGCCGGAACTGAAGCTCAACCTCAAGGATTCCAAGCTGGCCACCGCACTCGAAGAGTTGGCGATGTTTGGCCAAGACGCGGCGGCGATCGAATCCGAGTCCGCCGTCGCTGTCCCCGAAGGAGAAGGCAACGCACCGAAGCTTCCGGTCGCGCCTCCCGCGCCGGTGCCGATTCGCGTTGAGCCAGTTGCTGTCGCGAAACCGATCCCGATCGAAATCCATGACACACAGAAACCGGCTCCCGTCGCCTCGATGCAGGAATTGGCGGCGCTGGCGAGCCTGCCGCCGCCTCGCGATTCGATTGCCGAGCAGCCGGTGGTCGATGTCGAGATGACGCTTGGGCAACGCGACGTTGTCCGAGAGTCGTTGAAACGCAGTGGGATAAGCTGGATCGTGATCGCTTCATTGTTGGGCTTCATCGCCGGCTTTGCCGTTGGCCGCTGGGATCGGTCATCGGTGACAGTTCCCAAAGAGATTGCCGGGGCGGACGGAAAGCCGTTAGTCGCGAAGTCGAATTCGGCGGCCGATGCGGCCTCTGCGGGCAAGCAAAGCGTGGCCGTGCGTGGCCGTATCACCTATCAAACGGATTCCGGTGAGCGGCGTTTCGACCGAGGTGCTCGTGTGTTGCTACTGCCGGAGAAGCGAGCCGGCACGACCAAGCTGGCCGTCACTGGTTTTCGTTCTGCCGACGCTGATGCCGACGGCCAAGTCGCCGCCGCCAGTCTGAGAGCGTTGGGAGGCGACATCGCGATCGTCGATGACACCGGCAATTTTGAGTCGGCGGCGCTCAAGCCCGGGGCGTATCGGATTCTCGCCTTGTCGCACTTTCAGCCGCGTGAAGACCGAGCTGCCATCGAACCCTCGGTCAAAGCGTTGCTCGAAAGTTACTTCGACAAGCCGGAGCAATTGCTCGGAAAATGCCGGTATCAGCTCGCGGAACTGAAGGTCTCCGGCCAAGCCCCCGCCATCTGGGATCACTTGTTCGAGCGTGAGTAATCGCCACTGCCGGACAGATCGGCTACTCGTGCGACCGGCGTCTCGACAGCGGCACGCGACGAGTGGTTGAGGCGTAATCGTGACGCAGTCGCTGAGGCGAATGATCGGGCGTCTCAGGCGGTCCTTCGCAGTGTTCGCTCGCACGAGCGACACGAGTTTGTTGCAGCGACTGGATAGGGCCTGCTGAATGAAAGGCGTCCTCGGGAAACAGAGCCAGAATCGAGCGCAGAATCGGAAGCGTCGGGTCATTCGCTGACGTGGAACCGGGAGGACTTGGAAACGCAGATCGCAGTCCGGCGAGCAAGAAGCTCCAGGCAGGTCGCGAACTGGAACTAAACCGAGCTTGCGATTGATCCTCGCCAAAATCGCGAGCACGCCTCGGATCAAACGCGAAGTCCGCCAGCTCGTTGCCGTAGTGAGCCACCAACGGGCCGAGCAACATGTCCGTCCAGCGTTCGACGCGCCGCCGCAAACGATCTAGCTCCGCCAATTGATCCGCAGGCAAGCAAGTCGAATGCAGCAGCAGACGCAGCACACTGGCTCGGCACTGCTGGTGGACCGTCAGCACGTTGCGAGCGATCGGTTCCGCTCGACGCAGCCGTTGTCGCCGGTCACAGGCGGTCAGAACCGCACCCGCGACTCGCGTCAGCAGCTCGCCAATCAACAGGTCGCTGGCGATCGCGACGACTTGCTGAATTCGATCCGACGAGCCGTTGGCGACCATCCCCGAACACAACTCATCGAGTTCGCGCCGTCGGCGTGGCCACAGCGTTTTGCTGTGTTGCCAGTAGACGCACAACGGTCCCTCCGCGAGAGGACTGGTCCCCTCAACGATGAGCGGCGCTTGGACCGCCACCAACGCCGTGAATTCTGCCACCATCCGATGATTCACTATTGCCGCTCCGATGCGCAATCGCTCTATGAACTTTGTGAAAAGAACAACGGTGACAAAAGCAAAGCGGATGCCACGCGGGGAACACCACATTTTGAGCGTGAAAAGCGGAAAAAGTGAGATCGCTCACGGAGCCGGATGTTGTCGTTTCGCATCATGTCGCGAAAAGACGACATGCGTGGCGGATGCGTCTCGCATCCGACCGACGCGAGACGCTTCGGCCACGGGCTCACGCAAACGACGAGACGATCGCGTTTGACAATCGCTGGAACGTCGCCTGGTTCTCGCCGAGCGGCTGTGTCGTCAGCATCAACGCGAAGGAATTGCTTTCCGGGTCGATCCACAGCATCGTGCCAGTCGATCCCCAATGGCCGAACGTCGCCGGGCTGACGAGATCGCCGAACGAGTTCGAGTGATTCGTCCACTGCAATCGCCAGCCGAAGCCCCACGGTCGGAAGCGGCGTTCCTCGTCCGGAACATCTTTCATTGGTGCAAGCTGATTGCGAGTCGCCTCGACCACGGTCGCCGGCGCGAGGATTTGTTTCTCGCCGATTCGGCCCCCCGTCAGCATCAGTTGCGCGAACAGGCCCAAGTCCCACGGCGTGGTCAGCAGTCCGCCCCACGGAGCACCGAACTGTCGCCAGTAGCGGCTGTTCCAATTCCAATCGGTCGAGTCCGCCTGATCGGGCGCGACCCGCAGTTCAGCGATGCGATCGACCGTCGGATTCGTTCCGGCGAACCAATCGTCCGGCGCGCCGAGTTGCGTGTCTTTCATGCCCAGCGGCTCGAAGAACTCACGCCGCAGGAATTGATTGCAGCTCAGGCCGCTTAGCTTTTCGATGATCGCACCCAACACTGCGATTCCCATGCTCTGGTACTGCACCGAGCGACCCGGCGGAAAGTCGGGTGTCAGCTCACAGGTGCCCGTGACGAACGCGGATCGCGGCGAGTGCTGCTTCCGCAACTCGGTGTTGTTCGGCAGCATGTCCGGCAATCCGGACGTGTGCGTCAGCAAGTGCCGGATGGTGGTCCCGTGCTTGCCACCTTTGCCGAACTCCGGCAGGAACTCGGTCACGCGGTCGTTGAGCGTCAACTGCCCGCGTTCGATCAGCAGCATCACACCCATCGTAACAATCGGCTTGGTGATTGAAGCGATCAAAAAGATCGCGTCCTGCCGCGCCTTTGCCGAGTTCGCTGCCACACGCTGCCGTCCGAACACCTGCGGCCCCGGCGTGTGCCCGTTGCGAGCTACCAGCAATCCCACGGCCGGCACCACATCTTGCTCGGCCCACCCGCGAGCCATCGCGAGCGCGGCGTTCCACCGAGCCGGGTCCAAGCCACATTGTTCCGCAGGAGCCTTCGTCAGCATCACGGCGAGACCTCATCGTCATCAAGAGACTTCAAAAATCTGATTCAGCTTGGTGATCTCCAACACTTCGCGGACATCTTCCGAGGGATTGAGAATCCGAATTTTGGAGACCATGTCTCGCAGCGACGCCAGCAAGCCCAGCATTCCACTGGGGATGAGCCTCACGCCGCTCATCTCAAAGGCGAGGATCTTGGTTTGGTTTTGCTTCACGATCTCCGCGATTTGCTCACGACAAGCCGCGATGTTGATCTGATCCAAAACATCTCCGCCGCCGAAACCAATCCGAGTGACTTCACCTTCTTGGACAACCTCCAGCGTGGCAAATTCGTTGGCCATGATTCGGACCTCGTGTTGAACGATGAGAAGAAATGATTGCGACTTGCGGAGCGGATGATAACGAGCCGCTCGTTGGCCTGTCGCCATCGACGTGTCGGTTGCGTCGCGAATCTGGCCGATGCGAGACGCATTGGCCAAGTCACTTCTTCGCCGCGATGCGGTACAGAGCTTTGTTGGTCCGCACGAACAAGTCCGCATCGACGGCGGCTGGCGTTGCCATGATCTCGCCGTCGAGCGAATTCGTGGCCAGCAGCTTGTAGGTTTTTCCGGGAGCAATCACGAATGTCTGCCCCTCGCGGTTGCCGATCAGGATTCGCCCGTCCGCAAACAGCGGCGACGAACAGAAGTTGCCACCGAGCCGCTCGGTCCAATGAGCTTGGCCTGTCTTCGCATCGAGACACGTCGCGACTCCCTTGTCGGCAACGATATAAAGTTCATCCCCGACCAGCAGCGGCGATGGCATGTTCGGCGCTTGCTTGCCGAATCGCCAAGCGATCTTCGGCTTGTCATCCAACGTGACCGCTAGAATTTCCGGCTTCATGAAACTTGTGCCGAAGAAAATCATCCCGTGACCAACCACCGGCCGAGGTACGATCGAGAATCCTTGTGCTCCGTAGCTGAGCTTCCACAACTCGCGACCGGTCTCTGGCTCGTAGGCATACAACCAATCGGCCGCCGGCGAGAGGATCGCCTCACGACCACCGGCCTTCGTGATCAACGGTGTGCCGTAAGCCTTCTTGAGTTGCGGTTCAGGATTCATCTCGCCGCTGCGGTTCGTGCGCCAGGCGACTTTGCCGTCTTGCTTGCGAAGCGCCGCGATCGACTGCGTGTCACTGCCGTCGCAATGCACGATCAGCAAGTCGCCCCATAACACCGGCGTGCTGCCGGGGCCGTTCTCGTGCTTGAGCTTCAATTCCTGATTCGTCCACAAAACTTTCTGCGTCTTCGTGTCGAGACACGCCGTTCCATTCGTGCCGAAATGAGCGTACAGCCGACCGTCTTCCAAAACCGGAGACGGCGACGCGAACGAGTTCAACTGATGCACCGGATCAGGAGACTCGGCCACCAGCAGTTCGACGTCGTGCAGCACCTTTCCGGACAAGCGCTCGATGCAGACCGCTCGCAGACTGACTTTCCCCACGATGTTCAGCGGCTGGCCCGCGAAGTTGTCCGCCATCTTCTTGGCTTTCTCGGCCAACGAAGCGGCTGATTCGACGGCCGTTGTCATCCAGATGTGTTGACCGTCGATCACCGGCGACGACCACGCACGCCCCGGAATCTCTGTCCGCCAAGCAATGTTCTCAGTTTCGCTCCAAGTCAGCGGCAAGTTTTTCGCCGTCGAGTGCCCCTGCCCACCCGGACCACGCCACTGCGGCCAATCCGCCGCCGACGCACACGACACACACATCATCACGACCATCCAAGCACGCGCAGCAAACGTCACGACACGACTCCTTGAGACGAGAATGCAAATCGCGGAGCAGTGTAGCCACCAGCAGTCGATTCATCAGCCAAGCCTGCCTCATCCAGCACGATGGACGCTCGTTTCAAAGCCAGCATTTCGATAGCGTGGGCGACATGCTCACCTCCGAAACCAAGAATCGCATCTATGCTTGTCGGGACGTGTTGGTCGGCAAGTTGCCTGCCGGCCGATCAGGTCGAACTCATCACGCTGGCGCTGATTTACAAGTTCATGGATGACCTCGGCGAGGACTCCGTGAAGCTCGGCGGCAAGCGGAGCTTCTTCACGGGAGAGCTGGCGAAGTATCGCTGGCGGGCGCTCATGCCGCAGACGATTTCGGCCGACGAGCGGATGAATCTGTTCGCCGAGGGAATCGAGACGCTGGCCGGAAGTCGCAAACCCGATGGCAAGGACTTGGCCGCGCATCTGCCGGGGCTGTTCCGCGATGTCTTTCGGAATGCGTTTGTGAAGTTCCGCGACGGCCGCATCCTGACACTGTTTCTCACCGAGGCGAATGGATTCGAGTATTCGCACAGCGAAGAGCTGGGCAACGCCTTCGAGTACCTGTTGCAGTGCATGGGCACGCAGGGGGAAAACGGTCAATTTCGGACGCCGCGGCACATCATTGATTTCATGGTGCGCTGTTTGGACCCGCAGCCGGGCGAAAAGATTTTGGACCCGGCGTGTGGCACGGGTGGGTTTTTGGTGTCGGCGTACAGGCATATTTTGGCGAAGCACACTTCGGGGAACGGACAGGATGGACAAGGCGATGGACGAAATGGACTGAATGGACGACATGGACTGGAAAAGCCGGGCAAGCCATCGTCCATCAAGTCCATTTCGTCCATCCCGTCCTTCGCATTGTCCATCCCCGGCGACCTGCTGACCCACGACCAGCGCCAAAGCGTTTACAAGAACCTAACCGGTTACGACATCACCGACCTGATGGTCAAACTCAGCAAGGTGAATTTGTTTCTGCACGGGTTTCCCGACCCGGCGATTCACATTTACGACACGCTGAGCAACGACGCTCGCTGGCACGAGAAGGCGGATGTGATTCTGGCCAATCCGCCGTTCATGACGCCGAAGGGAGGCGTCACGCCGCACACGAAGTTCCGCATCGCTGCGAAGAAGGCCGAGGTGCTGTTCACCGACTACATCGCCGAGCACCTGACTCCGGACGGTCGCGGCGGCGTGATCGTCCCCAACGGCATCGTGGCCACGACGCAGAACGCATACATCAAGCTGCGGCGGTTCCTGGTCGAGGATTCGCTGATCGCCGTGGTCTCGTTGCCGGCGGGAGTCTTCAAGCCGTACTCCGGCGTGAAGACCAGCATTTTGTTGTTCGACAAACGCCTCGCGCGGCAGCGGCCTGAGATTCTGTTCGTCAAAGTCACCGCCGACGGTTTTGATCTGGGCGACAAACGCACGCCCATCGAAGCCGACGACCTGCCCGAAGCCGAGCGCGTCGTAAAGGCTTGGTTCGCGGGGAAGTTGAAGGAATCAACGACAAGCGCCGTGAAGTGGAAGACCGTCGAGCGAAGGTCACTACTTGAGAACCGCGCGATCACACTGCAAGCCGAAGCATTCGTTGGCGGCGAAGCTGTGACTTCAGAAGAGCGCATGATTTCGTTCGAGGATTTATGTGTGCGAATGCAATACGGACTTTCCGTGCCGTTGAACGCGAACGGCGTCGGAACGCAGTGCTTTCGCATGAACGAAATTCCCGGCGGAGTCGCGACGGACACGGGCGCGATGAAGCGTGTGGACATCAGCGCCGCTGATTTGGACAAGTACCGACTGAATCGTGGTGACTTGCTTTTCAATCGGACCAACAGCTTTGAACATGTCGGTCGCACCGGCATCTTTGATTTGCCGGGCGATTATGTGTTCGCGTCGTACCTGATTCGACTGGAGATCAACCGAGAACTAGCGGACCCACGGTTCATCAACGCCTTGATGAACTCGAAGCGGTTTCAGACAGGCATCAAATCGCGCGCGAGTCGTGCGGTGAATCAGGCCAACATCAGCGCGTCGGCA
>CAZILR010000060.1:0-13952 GCA_964539995.1 uncultured Planctomyces sp. | reverse complement strand
GGGGCGGCCCCCGGGGGGGGGGTCCGCCCCCCGGCGCCGAGCGCCGAGTGACACCACTCCCGGCCGCGCCCCGAACGGTACGAACGCAACGCGATCCTCCGAACCAATCACCTTCGCCGCCCGCAACTCATCCAAAAACCGATTCGCCGCCGAGCGCGTGGCGCGGGTCTCCTGACCCCGCCCATCTTCATCGCCGACGCTCAAACTCTCATCCACCGCCACAATCACAAACTGCCGAGCCGTCGGCCGCAGCCACGTCAGCCCCGCCAGAGCGAACACGAGCAGCAACACAATCGCGACCCGCACACCGGTCGAAACCATCCGCTGCCATCGAGCGAAATCGACCAAGGTGCGCCGGAAATACCACACCACCCACGGCACGGCGACCAACGCGGCCAGCCAGCCGGGATGAGTGAATTCCAGTCCGTAACGCAGGTCCGCCATCTCGATATCTAGTCCAACTGAAAGATCCATTGATTGCCAAACACCAACTCTCGTCGTTGTCCCACGACAAACGCTTGCCATTCGAGAAACGGCGGACCTTCAAAGAAGAATGAATTCAAGCGGCCCTCAGAATCTTGAAGTCGAACAAATCGCCCGACAACTGGAGCGTTCGGCTCTGTCTGCATCCACGCCAATAAGCCAGCCACATACCAGCGTGCCTCATCCAGCTCCAACGGATCAGATGCGATGACTTCGTGCTGCAATCGTTGGGTGAGTGTTTCCAGTGAATCGACACGGACATCCTCCGGCATCTCGTCGAACCAGAGGTTTAGGAGGTCAGCCATTCTTGGCGGTGGAAAAAAGTCGGCGACGGGAAGATTCGGGAACCGATCTCGCAAGTCGTTCCAAACTTTGACAGGCATCAGCAACGACTTTTGATGAAACTCGCTTCGTCGATAGCGGTCAGGTTCAGTCCAAGAAACGTCGGCTGCCGTTGGTGGAACCCACAGCAAATAATCACCAACCCGTTCGATGAATGCCAAACCGTGGGTGTAACTCCCGCATCCTGGCTCCCAGCAAGTTTCACAGACGATCGGTTGCACCGGACTCGAATCCCATCCCGCTAATTCAATTGAATTTGAAATCAAGAAGTCACCTGCAAGGAGCTTCGTCCAGGTTGGACGCGAATAATCCCCCGTCTCCTTCGCCCAAGGATTTGGCGGCGCGAGCCACTCTTTCAAGATCGGAACATCGCAGAAAATCATCATCGACTCCGCTCAACGAATTGTCACTCGATCACTCGCCGCTGATAGGCCCACCACTCGGCCGCCATCAGGAACCATGCGAACGCGATCAACCAAAACCACACCGGCCGATTTCCGAGCAAGCTCGCCGAGACCACGGTCTTCGCCACAGTCTCGTCGGCTTTCGGCACGCGCACGTCCGATTCGTTCCGATCCGCGAGATTGCAGGCCAGCTCCAACAGCGTCGCTTCTTCGTTAGTCGCATCCGCAGACACGACTCGCCAGACGCCGCATTGATCGAGCGGCCCCAGCGACAACCGCTCGGACGGCGTCTGCATCGCGTAACGACTTCCATCGGGGGCGACGAGCTGGAAGGAGTGGCGAGTTGTGAGTGGCGAGTTGCGAGTGGAAATGCCCGACAGTGGCCGGCCTTCTAACTCGCCACTCGCCACTAACAACTCACCACTCACTTCCGTGACTGCCCCCGTCGGAAGCGACTCACGCAGGTCGCCGCGGTTCTCGGTGAACCAGTTCAGAGCGTTTGTCATCAAGATTGGAAACGCAGTCCGCAGCGGAAGGTCTCCTTCGTCGAGATTGACCGTCAGCAGCAACACCTTTTGGCCCGGTCGCTCGATGGCGACCAGCAGCGGATCACCGGCCAGCGAACGGGCCAGCACTTTAACTCCCTCGTCGCTGGTGAATTTCAGTTGCCGAGCCTCCGGCATCACGACGTTGTCCAGTCGCACATGGCCGAGCAGCGGCGAGTCCTTGTCTTGTTGATGCACGATCGGATTCTGCAACACGTCGCCCAGTTGCCAGAGATCGCAACCCTCACGCGGATCAATGACGAGCACTGCACCCGCCGGCAAGACTTCGGGAACATGGCGATGCAGAACGGTGATCCCGGTTGGCGCGCTCGGTGCGGGTCTCCTGACCCCATCGGCTTCTGGACCGAAGGTTTCTAATTTATCCGCCTCGCGATTCGGGAGACCTTCGGTCAACGGCTTCGGCGGGGTCGGGAGACCCGCGCCGAGCGCAGGCTTTCGGCCGGGCGGGGCGATCTGGTTCAGCGTGACCAACGGATTCGACTCGAACACTTTTTGGAGAAACAAGCTCCCTTCCGAGACGAGCGTCACGGGCATCATTTCTCGCTTCGGCAGCACGGCCCACGCGTGATTGTCAGCGGCGAGCACGTCCGCTCGATCAATCTTCGCCATGAGTTGCCCACCGTTGGCCGACGTCTTCTCAAACGATTGGCTCCAACGCTGCCCCGGCGTCAGTTTGAGCGGCACGACATCGACGACATCCTCGTTGAGGTCGATCTCCAACCGACACTCAACCGGATCGTCGGAAGCGTTCGTCACTTCCGCGAGGATTTCGTAGCCGAGCGGGTCGATCAAACTCCGTCGCACCTGAAATTGCGTGATGCCGACGTTGCCAGCGTTCGTGCCAAAGCGGCGGACCACGATATTCGTCGCCCCTCCACCGGGCTTGCCCCGGTGGTTCATTGGTCTTTGCACGACTTCGTCACCATTTTCTGCTGAGTAGTGCAAAGTCCCGCGAGCCACCGGGACAAGCCCGGTGGGGTTTGCGACATCGGTGAGCACAACGACTTCACGATGATGCTCGTCGTGCCGCTCACCGAGCAATCGGTGAGCAAGTTCGACCGCCTCGGCGACTCGTGTCGGGTTGTCGGTCGCGACGACGTCCTCGACCGCTTGAGCCAGCGTGCGCCCGTGGCTCGAAAATCCACAGACGACACGCGGAGCTCCGCCCGCAGAGACGATCGCCAGTTCGTCGCGGAAGCGCATTCCACCGATCACCCGCAACGCTTCATCCTTCACGTCCGATAACCGTGACGGTGATACATCGGTGGCATTCATGCTGGCCGAGTTGTCCATGATCAGCACGATTCGCCGAAGTTCGCGAGTTTCCCACGCGAAGAATGGGTCGGTGAGCGCGGCGACTAGTAACAGGATCAACGCGATCTGCGCGAGCAGCGAAACCCAATGCCGCAACCGCTGCCAAATCGAGCGAGGCTGATTCTCGTTGTAAATCTGCCGCCAGAACACCAGTGTCGAAACCGGCACGCGGCGCAGTCGGACCTTCAGAATGTAGACGCCGACGACCGGGATCAGCACAGCGAGCCAGATCAGTGCCAGCGGTGAGGCTAACGACATGCGAGAGCCTCCTGTGAGAACGCAGTACAAAGTGCAGAGCGCAAAGTGCAAAGTGCAAAGTGCCGGAAGCAAGCTGCCATCGGACATTCACTTTGCACTTTGCACTCCGCACTCAGCACTTTGCACTCCTTCATCATCGGACGGCTCCCGATTCGCGCATCATCGACAGCATCAATTCGTCAAACGGCACGTCCGTCCGAGTCTGCGTCAGGCCGACGCCGTACTTGCGGCTGTAGCGACGCAAGCCGTCCTGAAACTCGCCGAACAACTGCCGATAACGCTGTTGAGCGGTTTCGGTGATTGTCACCTTTTGGCTGATGTCCGATTCGAGATCGACGAGTTCGAGTTCTCCCAGCAAGCTCGGTTCGGCCTCCAGTCGGTCGTGAAGTTGGACGGCATGGAGCTCGTAATTGCGATGCCGCAGATGATCGAAGCTGCGCTCGTAGCCGTGTGGATCGAATAAATCGCTGACGACGACCGCCAAACCGCGCCGCTGAGTTCTCTGCGCGAACGCCGTAACGACTCGACCGAGGTCCGTGTCCGTGCCTTGAACTTCTAGCCCTTCGAGGAATTTCAGCAGCGTGAGAATCCGGTCTTTGCCGCGCGTCAGGGGGAAGTCGGCCACGATGTCGTCCGCGAACGCGACGACGGCAACGCGGTCGAGATCGGCCAGCCCGATGTACGCCAGCGCGGCGACAATCTGCCGAGCGAGGTCAAACTTCGGCGGTGAGCCGAACGCCATGCTGCGCGAACAATCCAGCAGCAGGTAGACGTGCAAGTCCTCTTCTTCCTGAAACCGCTTCAGCAACAAGTCGCCGTGCCGGGCGAAGACGTTCCAATCGAGATACCGAAAATCATCGCCGTGCGAGTAATCGCGATGATCGGCGAACTCGATGCCACCGCCCGTTTGCATCGTGCGTCGCTGAGCCAGCAGCGACCCACGAAACATCCGCCGCGACACGAGCGACAGATATTCGAGTTTCTTCAGAAAGTCGGAATCAAACAGCGGCATGAATCGTGATCATCAGGGGAATAGGGCGACGAAATGTATCGCGGCAAACGACGGAAGGCAGCCAACGTGCGTGATTGCAAATCGACTGAATTGAGACGGATTCGTCGAGCCTCTACCCTTCGTTCGTCCGCTAGCCGGAACAACCACCACGAGGTATTCGATGGCAGATTTTCAGACGGTCGCTCATGTAGGCGACATCCCCGAAGGCGAAGGTCGAGCCTTCTGCATCAACGGCAAGATGGTCGCCGTCTTCTTGACCAATGGTGAGTACTCGGCAATCAACGACCTGTGTCCGCACATGGGAGCATCATTGGCCAGCGGTTATGTCGAGGATGGTGGTGTCACTTGTCCGTGGCATGCTTGGCGTTTTTCTGTCAAAACGGGAACGTGGCTAGACAACCCGAACTCGAAGTGCCGCACCGAAACATTCGAGGTGCGAGTCACTGGCCAAGACATTCAAGTGCTCGTCCCTGATCCTCCGGTGGCCGTGACGAGTTCAACGTAGTCGTCATCGCTCCGCGTGACGAGCCTTTTTTGAGTATAAGCCCTATCGCTTCAACCAGTTCGCATGCCAAACGCGAAAGGCTCATCACGCGGAGCGATGATGGCTACAAAAACAACAAATTAGGAACCCTCATGACTCAGCCAGCAGCATTGCGAGTGGACGGTTTAGTCGCCTCGCCTCGGTCCTTTTCCTTTGACGACTTGCGAACCTTCTCGGAGGCCGAACACGTTCGGGACTTCACTCGCTTCCATCCGAAGCGACCAGGAGACGGCGTGACGTTGCGAGCAATCTTGGACCGAGTCGCTCCCGCCACCGAAGCCACATACCTGACGCTGCATGCCACACGCGACGATTTCGCCGCGAGCATCCCGCTGGCAGCGATCATGGATGAAGCGGTCGTCGTCTATCAGCTTGACGAGACGCCGTACCCGGAAGCCAAAGGTGGGCCGTTTCGGTTCCTCATCAAGAATCCTGCCGTGTGTCACACGGATGAACTCGACGACTGCGCGAACGTGAAATTCGTGGATCGCATCGAACTGACCGCCGGCCGAGGCCGCGACACTCGACCACATGACGAGCAAGAGCACGAAGCTCTGCATCGGTAAAAGTAGCGAGTTGCAGAACACTATCCACGGCACGGATTCACTCGCCGAGGTGAAACCGACGATTTTTCTGTCCGCGATTTTTCTGTTGGGAGTTTTGCTTTCCAATTGCCGGAACGCTGGCTAACAGAAAATGTGAGACAGAAAAATCAGGCGAATTGGAAACGTAATTTCCGGACGACACCAAACAACTCACAATACTCCCGATGCCTTTCCTTCGTATCGCCAATTTGACGACCGACGTCTTCGAGCCAGAATCTGCGATTCCGAAGCGACTCGCTCGCACATTGAGCGTCAGCGAAGCAGACGTCGCACGCTGGCGGATTCTGCGCAAAAGTCTCGATGCGCGATCGCGGCGAGATTTGAAGTTTGTCTACACGTTGCTAGTCGAGTTGCCGGACAACGAAAAAACGACTTCGCTGCTGGCAACGAAACGAGCCAACGTCGAGTTGTTCGCGCCGCCGGTGTTCGAGAATGTTCTCTCTGGATCAACTCCGCTCGAACAGCGGCCGGTCGTGATTGGCTCCGGACCGGCGGGGTTGTTGGCGGGATATTTTTTGGCGATCAAAGGCTATCAGCCGCTGATCATCGAACGCGGTCAGGCGGTCAAAGAACGAGTTCCCGCAATTCGTCTGTTCGATTCCGGTGGCCCGCACGATCCCGAAAACAACTACCTGTTTGGCGAAGGGGGAGCCGGCACATTCAGCGACGGCAAACTCACCTGTCGGCTGAGCGGCCCCGATGTCGATTGGGTGCTGGAGCGGTTCGTCGAGTGCGGCGGCAAGACATCGCTGGTGTACGAGCAGCGGCCGCATCTGGGGAGCAATCGGCTGCCGATGATCGTCCGCAATCTGCGTCGCAAGATCGAAGAGTTCGGCGGCGAGTACCGCTTCGGCTGCCGGCTCGAAGGACTCGACATCGCCGACGGACATCTGCGTGGCCTGCACACGTCGAGCGGCTTCATCGCAACGACGCAGGCAATCCTCGGCATTGGACACAGCGCACGCGACACATACCGCATGTTGCTCGATGCCGGCATTCCGATGACTCAGAAGGCATTTCAACTCGGTCTGCGAATCGAGCAACCACAAGAGCAAGTCAATCGGCACAAATACGGCAGACCGGAATATCTCGATGTGCTAGGTGCCGCCGACTACACGCTGACGGCTCGCGGCGAACGTGACGTGTACTCGTTCTGCATGTGCGCCGGCGGCATCGCGATCCCCAGCATCTCCGAGCCGAATGGCTTCGCGACGAACGGCATGAGCAACTCGCGGCACGACACGCCGTTCGCCAACAGCGGCATCATGGTGACGCTTGAGCCGTCTGAGTTCGGCGGCTCACATCCGCTGGCCGGCGTTGAACTGCAACGTCGCTTCGAGTCGGCCGCGTTCGAGTTGGCTGGACGCAATTATTTCTGTCCAATCCAAACCACCGCCGACTTCCTTGCTGGGCGAACGCCTTCACCTGATCAACATTTTGAGAGTTCCTATTCACGCGGTCTGGCTCCGCTGAGTCTCGACAACGTGCTGCCACCATCCGTGCTGTCCGCGATTCGATCCGGACTGCCGCTGATGGATCAAAAGTGGCGTGGCGACTTTTTGAAGAACGCGAATTTGATCGGCCCAGAGATGCGTGGCAGCTCACCGGTGCGAATCGACCGTGACATTCCGACTCGGCAATCGCTCGGCTGCCGTGGCTTGTACCCCGTCGGAGAGGGAGCGGGGTTCGCCGGAGGCATCATCAGCGCCGCAGTCGATGGACTGCTCAGCGCGAAACAACTGGTGCGTACATTCGCGCCAATCCAAGTCGCTGGTCGCACCGAATGAGTTACGGCGTCGTGTTCGCTTCGGTGGGCTTCGGGACGGCGATTGGCGATTCCAGCGGCTCGCGTTTGGGATCAGGAACCACGCCGCTCGTCGGACGATTCTTCATCACCGGCGGAGAGGAATTCTTTGGGGGCAGCACACTCTTCGCCCCAATAAAAGCGTCTCGCGGTGCGGTCGGCGTGGACTGTTCATACAGCTCATGAACCTGAGCCAACAGAAATTCGAGTTGCCTCTCCGGTGGCGTTCCTTGCTGCCACGGCTGCGTCCGAATTTTTTTCAAACAATCGCGCCCGATAAACAGCAACAATATTTTTTCTTTGTCGGTCGCCCGCGTGTTCTTTTCCAGCCACGGCACGATGTCGTTCAACTCCGCATCGACGTGCCGAAGAAAATTCTCGCAACCCTCTTTGTTTTTCAAATCCAATCGCCGCTGCTTCCACTCGGACCAGAGGGCGACATAACGGTCGTAGGTGCCTCGTTGCGATTTTGGCCACCTCCACCAAGTCGTCGTGATCGCAATCATCGCCACGACGAACACCAACAGGATTGGACGGCTTGGCAGGCTACGTTTCCAACGATCCCATTTCTGGCGAGTCGTCTCGGTTGGCAGCCGAGGACCAGACTCCAAACCAGCGACTTGATCCAAAAATGCTGGTTGCGGCACGGATGATCGCGGCTTTTTGCTCGCAGGCACGACCACGTCGGAAGTCACCATTGAATCGTCATCGAGGAGATCGGACGGCAATTCTGGGGCGAAATCTTCCACGGCCTCCGCCTGCGTCATCTCGTCCGCGAGCGACTCCATTCCCAAGTCTTCTTTGGAGCGGCTGCGATTCATTTTCCAGGCGTTGATCAGTTCACTCTCGGCTGACACCGGCGGCGTGATCGCAGGCTCGTCAACGACCGGAGCAGTCATGATCGTGGCGACAACCGGTGGCTCGATCGCGGGCCGCTCAGGGACAAGCGACTCTGAAGCGTTCGTCATCGTCGTTGGAGCCGATGACTTGATCGATGGCTCCGATTTCAATCGTAGACTCACCGGAGGCACTGGGGGGATCAACCCTGTCGGTGATGAGGCCGGCGTGGGAATCGCTGGCGCAGCCTCGACGTTTTCGTCTGATGACAGCGAAGTGGATCGCTCCGCAGGAGCCTGTTGCGACGGTGATTCGTCTTCAAAGAGACCGGGAACTTCGACTGCGGGCTTCCAATCGCCTGTCGCTTCTTCACGCACTTGATCGGTGCGGACCAATGCTCCGGTGCGAACTAATTCTCGCAAAGCATCGTCGGGCATCGGCCCCAGCCGAGTACCGAATCCCGTTTGCACAAACCATGACTTGGCGGCAGACATGAACTCGCGACTCCCGAATTAAACAGCGATGACGCCGGACTGCTCGCAGCATACGCCGATCGACTTGCAAATTTAAGTTGACATTCCGCTGCCCGAAGAGTGAGCTACCCGCCATTGAGCGGACATTCCCAGAGGACGGAGCGGATGATGACGCAACAGGTGCAAGAACCCGGAAATCGCCACGGCTTCACGTTGATCGAGTTGCTGGTGGTGATGGCGATCATTTCCACTCTGGCTGCGATGCTGCTGCCAGCGGTCCAGAAGTCGCGAGCCGCCGCTCGGCGGACGCAGTGTTCCAACAACCTGCGACAAATCGGCCTTGCCCTGCACAACTATCACGATTCCCACAATTGCTTCCCGCCGGGAACTGTGGAAGCGGGGTTGCGCGGCACGGCTCCGAGTGAGCCGGCTTGGGCTTGGGGAGTCATGATCTTGCCAGCTCTCGAAGCCGCGCCGTTGTACCGAGAGCTTAATCCGAAGCAGCAAACACTGGCTCCGATTCTGGCGAGTCGCATCGAACTCGCTCAAAAAGTGTTGCCGGTTTACGTTTGCCCGGACGATTCGGCTCCCATGCTCAACTCTCATCGGTTGTTTGGCACGCAGCAAATCGCGACGTCCAACTACGTCGCTTCGGCCCCAAACGCCACGGTCTGGGATCCGTCCAACCCAGGCCCAGTCGGGTTCATCAACCGCGGCCTGTTCACTGGTGACAGCCATACTCGGATGGCCGACATCACCGATGGCACCGCTTCCACATTTCTGGTTGGCGAGCGACGCTTCGTCCATGAAGGACATGCCTCGGTGTGGGCCGGAGCTTTTTTCCAAGACCCGGACGTGATCCCTCAAGCGACTCAGGAAACGACCTACGGCAGCGCGTTCGTGCAGATGCAGACCGGACGCATGCTCAATGCACCACTGGGTGTGTCCTCTCCTGGAAGTGCGGTCGTGACTCCAATTGCTCGGTGGGCGTTCTCCAGTCAGCACTCCGGTGGCGCACAGTTCGTGATGGCTGACGGAGCCGTCCGCTTCATCAACGAGAACATCTACAGCTCGGCCAACCCCGCCGATTTTTTCAATCGTGACTTTTGGGGCACCTACCAACAGCTCCAAATCCGTGACGATGGACTGCGTCTGGGTGATTTCGCGAGCCAGTAATCTTCGCGGCTGACAAAACGAACAGACTTCCGAAGCCTTGATGACTTCGGAAGTCTGTTTTCATTTTGACTCGGAGGAACAACGACTATTCCGCCGGAGCCTCGCCACCACCGGCCGCTTGGGCTTTCTCGACGAGGATGGCTTTGCGAGACAGCTTCACTCGGTTCTGGTCGTCCACGGCGATGACTTTGACTTCGATGATGTCGCCGATCTTGACGACGTCATGCACCGACTTGACGTAGCCTTCCGCCAGTTCGCTGATGTGGCATAGACCGTCCTTGCCAGGAGCGATCTCGACGAAAGCTCCGAAATCCTTGATCGATGCGACCTTGCCGGTGTAGACGCGGCCGACCTTGATCTCGGCGGTCAGGGCTTCGATACGAGCGATGGCGGCTTCCAAACCGGCGGCATTCATGCCGGCAATCGTGACGGTTCCGTCTTCGCCGACGTCGAGCGTCGTTTGCGATTCTTCTTGGATCGCGCGAATCGTCTTGCCACCGGGGCCAATCAAAAGGCCGATCTTTTCCGGGTCAATCTTGATCTGATGCAATCGCGGAGCGTTCGGAGAAATGTCGGCTCGCGGGCGACCGATCGCGCCGAGCATCGTCTTCAGCAAGACTCGGCGAGCTTCTTTGGCTTGCACCAGCGTGTCGCGAATGATCGCTTCGTTGATGCCAGCGATCTTCAGGTCGAGTTGAATTCCAGTGATGCCCTTGCCGGTGCCGGCGACTTTGAAGTCCATGTCGCCGAAGTGATCTTCGTCGCCCATGATGTCGGTCAGCAACGTGTATTTGTCGCCGTCCTTCACCAGACCGATCGAGATACCGGCCACCGGTTGAGTAATTGGCACACCGGCGTCCATCAAAGCCAGCGTCGCGCTGCACACCGACGCCATCGAACTGGAACCGTTCGATTCCATGATGTCCGAAATCGTGCGGATCGTGTACGGGAACTTCTCCGCCGACGGGATGACCCAATGGACCGAGCGTTCAGCCAACATGCCGTGACCAATTTCGCGGCGGCCTGGCGCGCGGATCGGACGGCACTCACCCACCGAGTACGACGGGAAGTTGTAGTCCAACATGAACCGCTTCTCGTATTCTTCGACGGGACCGTCCACCTTCTGCGTGTCGCGGCCGGTGCCGAGCGTGATCTGCGCCAACGATTGCGTCTCGCCGCGGGTGAACACGGCCGAACCGTGAATTCGCGGCACCACGCTGACCGAACAAGTGACCGCTCGCAGTTCGTCCGTCTTGCGGCCGTCCAACCGAGTTCCTTCTTGAATCAAGTCACGCACGGCCTTGGATTCGAGCGCCCCGAACGCTTCGCTGAACTGTCGCGGTGTGCCGGTCGCGGCTTCGCCACCTTCCGGGAAATACTTCGCCTTGAGCTCCTTCTTGATTGCGTCGGTTCCGGCGTGACGCTCGGCTTTTTTCGTGTTGGCTTTCGCCGCCTTCAGTGCGGAGTAAGACTGTTGGAGCAACGCCGTGAATGGGTTCTCGGCTTGTGCTGGGGCTGGAGTCCGAGCCTTGCCGACCTTCGCACATAGCTCTTCTTGCAATTCGCAAATCTTCGCGATCTCTCGCTGAGCGAGCAGGATGGCGTCGAGCATCTGATCTTCCGGCACTTGATCGCCGAAACCCTCGATCATCAAGACCGAGTCTTTGCTGCCAGCCACGACCAAATCGAGCTTGCTCGACTTCAGTTGTTCCATCGTCGGCATCACGACGAATTGACCATCAACTTGCCCGATCCGCACGGCTCCAATCGGACCGTTGAACGGCACCGGGGCTAGCATCAGCGCCGCGCTTGCACCGTTGATCGAGAGCACATCCGGGTCGTTCTCTCCGTCGAACGACAAGACGTTGCCCATCACCTGCACTTCGTCGTAGTAACCTTCCGGGAACAGTGGTCGAATCGGGCGATCGGTCAACCGTGCCGTCAGAATCTCGCGGGTCGAAGGGCGTGACTCACGCTTGAGGAATCCACCGGGGAACTTGCCAGCGGCGGCGAATCGCTCGCGGTAATCGACCGTCAGCGGGAAGAAATCCTGATCCGCGAATCGCGGCGGGCCACTGACCGAGGCGACAAACACCCAGGTCTCGCCGTATTGCACGATCACGGCTCCGTGGGCTTGTTTCGCCAACTCGCCGGTTTCCAACTTCAGAATCCTGCCGCCAATTTCTCGTTCGACGGTGACTTTCATATTTGTTCTCTTTCCACTTCAACGGACGCCAGCCAGCGAGACCACTCACCATGAGTGACAAACGACAGCGAGCCGAAACGCCCTAACGACTGTGATCCACGGCGTCGCAACAACAGCGACGCCAACTTCTAGGCCGGCGGCCGAAGCAAGTGCGAACGTCGTTTCGCGTGGACCCACCGCGCAGGCTCAAGCAATTCCTCGATCCGGCATCCAACCGAGATTTCCGGCTGGCATGTCTGTCTGCGTCAGTCCCCTGACTGACGCACCGGCCGAAGCCTCCAAAACAACGTCACCTTGTCGGCCGGGGCTACTTCCGCAACTCGAGCTTTTCGAGAATCGTCTGATAGCGAGTGACATCGGCTCGCTTGAGGTAATCCAGCAGGCGGCGACGGCGGCTAACCGCCATCAACAACCCACGTCGGCCAGAGTGATCTTTCACATGGCCCTTCAGGTGATCGGTCAGTTGAGTGATCCGATCGGTCAGCATGGCGATCTGAACTTCCGGGGAGCCTGTGTCCGCCTCGGATCGCGCGTGGCCACGAATCAGCTCCGTTTTTCGTTCTTTTGTCAGCGGCATTGGACCTTTCCTAAACCAAAACGTGTTTGAGACTTCGATGAGTGGGGCGTACTCTAACAAGCCTCTTTCAAGTTGCAACATTCGCCAGAGGGCTGTCCTTGGAAGGCGTTCATCATCCCATCGCCTTGAGGGAGTCTTCGACGGCTTGCAGGACGCGGTCGATCTCAGCCGGCGTGTGAACCGACGAAAAGCCGTGATGGCACGGCCCGCCGCCGTAGTCGTGGAAATAGACACCGCGAGCCGTCGTCTGTCGGCAGAACTCCAGCATCGTTTCGCGTCGGTGGCACAGGCTGTCGCGGTAGCACTTAACCGGCTCGCGCGTGCCAAAGGTCAGGCCGAAGCGGCTGCCGTGAACTTGGAAGCGGCACGCGATCGGGCTGCGATTCGAGATGTCGGCCAACCCGCGTGACAATTGCTCCGAAAGCGAATGGATGGTTTGCCAGAACTGAGGCGTGCGGATTGTGCGCACGAACGCGAGACCGGCCAGGATGCTCGGCAGCGGCGCGTTGAACGTGCCGGAGTGGGCGACGTCGCCGACCGGCTTGAAGCGGTCCATCAATTCGGCCTTGCCCGCGATGGCCGACAACGGCAAACCCGCTCCGAGCGACTTACCAATCGTGCAGATGTCGGGAGTGACACCGAAGTCTTGCTGTGCTCCGCCGGGAGACTTTTTCGCGAACGACTGAATCTCGTCGAAGAACAAAATCATTCCGTGCTCGGTCGCAAGCCGCCGTGCTCCTTCGAGGAAACCTGGCTCCGGACCGATCGCACCGCAGTTGTAATCGACCGGCTCGATCAGAATCGTGCCGGCTTCGTGCTTGTGCTGTTTGACCAGCTTTTCGAGTGCGTCGAGATCGTTGTACTCGGCAGTGATGATCAGTTCGGCGAGCGACTTCGGGATGCCGGCGGACTCGCGGTACGGCGGCTGCGCATCGAGCTGGTCGGCGGGCGGATGGCCGCCGATGAACGTGAATTCGTGATAGCCGTGGAAGTGCCCGTGAAAGCGGATGATCTTGTCTCGTCCGCTGGCCGCTCGGCAGAGACGCAGCGCGTGCAAAGTCGCTTCGCTACCCGACCCCGTGAAGCGGACCTTCTCCGCGCACGGCACGATTTCGCAAATCTGCTCAGCCAGTTCGATCGGGTATTGGCCATCGAGGCTGCAAAGCACGCCGAGTTCCCAGACCTTGTCGAACACTTCGCGCAGGCAATCCGGTGCGTGGCCGAGCAGCGTCGCCCCGTGACTCATCGACATGTCGAGGAACTCGCGCCCATCGACATCCCAAAAGCGTGAGCCTTTCGCTCGCGAGGCGTACACCGGTCAAGCCGCTACCATCTGAATAGCGAGGCAGGT
>CAZILR010000059.1:0-14081 GCA_964539995.1 uncultured Planctomyces sp. | reverse complement strand
CAGAAACAGCGTGGCGATCATTCCCGGCGGGAACGTCTTATGGATGTTGTGGTAGTTGTGCAGCGCGAGGCCGATCTGCTTGAGATTGTTCTGGCACTGGGATCGGCGAGCCGACTCGCGAGCGGCTTGCACGGCTGGTAACAGAATCGCGACGAGGATCGCGATGATGGCGATCACGACCAGCAATTCGATGAGGGTGAACCCACGGCGGCGTTGGCGTGGCAACATGGTGACATCCTTTGAACGAGAACGAAGTCGGATGAAAACAGATCACATCCGCGATCAGGGACGCGCGGCTGCTGACGGGCTTTGACGCATCTCTGTAGTTGCTCCTGGAGTTCGGACTAGGACCGGGCGTGATGCTAATGGCCGTTGTCAAAGACCGTCAATCAGTTTTTAACAATCATGAGGATTGTACGGTCTAAGATCGCTGGCCACCCAAGGTCGCTCCTCCGGTGATTTTGATTCGAGCGTAACTTTACAACACGATTGCCTGCGGACGGCAAATTGGGCTGTTTGTGGAGCGAGTCTCCTGGAAGTTCGCGATCCATTGGTGAATGACCGGCACGATCCGGCGCGGTGCCGCGGGACGCACAGCCGATCCGCCAAGTTTTCACGGCAACGACCGAATCACCGGACAGAGTTCCTATCACCGTCGGATTTTGTCTTCTGGGCAACCCACAGTTTTCAGGCCGCAAGGATTGGGGAACAATTAGCAGTGCTGACTCGGGTCAACCTGTTACGCTCACGATCCAAACGGATCGCAATTTGACGGTCGTTTTTGAGCGGCCCTATAATCTGCCGCGTACAACGGCCAAAGGCGTTGGACGAAGTTCTTGGAGAGCCATCGTGAATTGGTTACGAACCATCGGTTGGGTCAGCGCGTGGGCGGCCGGTATTGGATTGCTGGGGCAAGGCGTTTCGGATCGAGCGTTGTGGTCGGATGAGTCCAGCGACCCTCCGGTCGCCGCAGCCAAGTCACCGCTCGCGGTGTATCTCAGCGTCGGCAGTCCGATCAATGACGCCGTCCAAGCCAAGGTGCTCAACGCTGCCAGAAAGGTCCAACAGCAAGCCGAACAGGAGTCGCGACCGGCAATTCTTGTCCTGGAGATCGGACCAGGAACCAGCCGCTTCGGCGCGGTGCGTGATCTGGCGAAGGAACTGACCTCAGCAAAGTTTGGTTCTTTGCGAACGGTCGCGTGGGTGCCAGAGCCAAAGGACAAGAAACGAATCGACGGTTACAACGTAATCCTGGCACTGGCGTGCAAAGAAATCGTGATGCACCCAGATGCCGAGTTGGGTGACATCGGCCGAGGCAAGGCGCTGGATGCTGAAGAGCAGCAGTTCGTGCTGTCACTGATCGAGAAGCGATTAAATCCCAAGCTGAGCACGGCGCTAGTCAGCGGATTGATGGACCCGCAAAAGACGGTACTCAAGGTCAAAGTCGAAACAGAGTCGGATGGGCGCAAGACGTCGGAAAGTCGCGTGCTGACCTCAGACGAGCATCGCCGGCTACTCGACAATAAAGTCGTCGTGCAAGACGTCATCACCATCAAAGAGGCAGGTGTCCTGGGGCTATTCTCCGGCAGCCGCGCTCGAGCGTTGGACGTGCTGGTGACGCAAACGGCCGAGACACGCAACGATTTGGCCGACCTCTACAACGTGCCGCGCGAGTTTCTCCGCGAGAACGCCACCTCTGGCGAAACGCCGCGCGTCGTCCGCATCAAGATCGACGAGATGATCGAGCCGATTCTGCAAGGATTTGTCACGCGCGAAATTCGCCGGGCAACGAGTTCCGGGGTGAATCTGATCATCTTCGAAATCGACTCGCCCGGAGGGCTTCTCGATCCAAGTCGAGAAATTGCATTTGCAATTGCGCACCTTGATCGATCGAAGATTCGCACCATCGCGTATGTGCCGAAAAAGGCTCACAGCGGTGCGGCGTTCATCGCTCTAGGTTGTGATGAGATTATTCTTCACAACGCAGCGACAATTGGAGATGCGGGACCGATCGAGATGCGTCCCGGCCAACCTTTTGAACGCGCTCCAGAAAAGGTGCTGAGTCCATTGTGTGCAGATTTGAAAATACTAGCGGAGCTGAAAGGACGTCCGATCGGCATCTGCCAGGCAATGGCCGACAAAGACCTCAACGTCTTCCAGGTCACGCACCGCGAGAACGGTCGTGTGTCGTACCTGACTGAGGAGGAGATTGCTGTCTCGGACGGCGAGTGGATCAAAGGCCGCATCGTCCCAGAATGCCAAGGGGAGAATCTGCTGACGGTCGATGGCCAGCGCGCTCACGAATTGAAGCTCGCCGAAGCTCCGGTTGCCGACGAAGACGACCTGCGGCAACGGCTGGGCATCCCCGAAGGTGAAATTCCGCAAGCCCTCGGCCGCACCTGGGTCGATACGTTGGTTTGGACGCTCAACACGCCGAGCATCACGGTGTTGTTGCTGCTGGCCGGCAGTGTGCTGATTTATCTCGAGCTGCACACGATGACGTCGTTCTTCGGAATCGCCTCCGGATTCTGCTTCATGCTGTTCTTCTGGAGCCGCTTCCTGGGTGGCACGGCCGACGTGTTGGAGATCGTGCTGTTCCTGTTCGGCGTGGGCCTGATCCTGATGGAAATTTTTGTCGTTCCCGGTTTCGGAATCTTCGGCATCGCTGGAGCTCTTGCGATCCTCGCGTCACTGATTCTGGCGAGCCAAACATTCGTGTTGCCGACCACCAGCTCTGAGATGACGCAGATGACCAAGTCGCTCGGCACCCTCAGCGTCGCTTTGGTGAGCGTCATCGGCGTGGCGGTGATCATCAGCAAGTACCTGCCGGAGATGCCGCTGCTTAAGCACCTGATTCTATCGCCACCCGACCCAGCCGCCGGAATCGAGGATGCACCGCGCCTCCATCCCGACATGATCGGTGGCACGTTGGCCGCTGGACTTGAATGGCTGATACATCAAGAAGGAGAGGCCTTCACCACGCTGCGTCCCGCAGGCAAAGCCCGCTTCGGCGAGCAAGTCTTCGACGTGCAGAGCCAAGGGGACTTCATCGACCCTGGCCAAAAAATCGTCGTCACCGAAGTCAACGGCAACCGCATCGTCGTGAGGCGTGCCTGACATGGCGAAACGCTTTCGCAGTCTGCAACCAGACAAAGTCATCGACACGGTCGAGCGTCTGGAACGCCGCATTGCTGAACGGTTCCCAGACGTGAACCTACGGCAAGTCGCGGCCGAGTTGGTCGTGATGGCTCGCGAAGCCGCCGAGCGTGCTCAAGCGATCGGACGCCCCAACATTCCGCTCAGGCTGTTGCTTTGGCTTCTGATTCTCGGTTGCCTGACGCTGGTCGCGTGGTTTCTCCAACGAGTGCGTCTGAGCGAAGATGTCCTCAAGATTGATTCGTTTGCTCAGACAGTCGAAGGAGTGATCGCGAGTTTCGTCTGGATCGGTGCCGCAATTCTGTTCGTGTTCTCCTGGGAACTGCGTTTGAAACGCCGCAAGGCGTTGATCGCGATTCACGAACTCCGTTCGATGGCGCACATCGTTGATATGCACCAGCTCACGAAAGACCCCGAACGAATGCTGCACGGAGGCCCGGCAACACCCTCGTCTCCGAAACGCACGATGACGCCGTTCGAACTCGGCCGCTATCTCGATTACTCCAGCGAAATGCTGTCGATGATTAGCAAAACGGCCGCCATCTACGTTCAAGAGTTTCCCGACTCCGTCGCCCTCGACGCGGTCAACGAAATCACGTCACTGACCAACGGCCTGTCACGCAACATCTGGCAGAAGATCATGCTGCTCGATCGCATGGAACCTCCGAGAGAGATCCCCTGTGAACTTGCGCCGAATTCAACTCCCTCGTCGCCAAACACGCCCTCTTCGACATCTGAAGCGGCGGAGAGTTCCTGACCGCCTCCGCCGAAGTCGAGTTGCGTTTGAGTTCCGCGAAATCTTGGCCAGCTACTTGATCTTGTCCGCCATCTTACCGGCCATCGCTTTGATCGCGTTCGTCTCCTGCAAGGTTTCCAGCGTCGCTAAATCCTTAAGCAGGTCGTTCGCCAGCGATTCGTCCGTTTTCTTCAATTCCGCCAGACCATCACGCATCCCGGAAACGGCACTGCCACCGATGCCGCTGGTCGCGATCTCCGTCAGGCGGGCTTTCAACTGATCCTTGCCGGAAACTGTACGCGCGGTCTCGCTCGACTTGTCCTCGATTTTGACTTCAGCAGGTCCACATCCCGCGAAGGAAACGGCGACAGACGACAGCAAAGCCACGCAGGCTAGACGTGAAAACAACTTTCGCAACATCGTCGTGGACTCCCAGTAAGAGTTGGAAAGCAAGAAACCGGACGAGGAAACCCGAGTAACTCACTCGTCCGGAAATTCACTTTACCGCTTGAAGGACGGACTTAGAAGTTCTCCGTCGGAACCTTGTCGTTCCGTGAACCGAGATTTTGCCAAGTGATGTAGCTGATGGTTTGGTTTGCGAATTTGACCGCTCCATCACACATCAGCACATGCACGCCACCCGTGTGGAGACTACGAGCACCAAGCATTGCCGGCCCGTCCGGCGCACACCCGGAACAGTGAGCGGTGCAGTTCTGATATTTCGAGTTCGGCGGCAGCAGCACATTAAACGTCCCCTGTTCGTGGACACCAACATTCCAGAAACAGCCGGTCTCCGTCCGTTGATTGTTGGCGCTGGTCGTGCATCGTCCACCCCAGTCGTCAAGCTGTGCTTGAGTCATGAACGTGCCATCCCAGCCACCCGGTATCGCAACGGCCTGTCGCAGATGGACCAGACGATCCACGACCGGACCGGCGCTGCCAGAACTGATTTGTTCCGAGGCCATGATCGTATTGGCTGTGCCATCCAGAATTCCGGAGATGGGAACCGGGACTCGGATATTGAAGACTCCGTTTTGCTTGTTCGTGCCATACCCTCCGGCCACGCCGTCGTTAAACATGCCCGCGTTCGCCCCTTCGCAAACCGGGTAATTCATTTGTGGACGCACTCCCGTTCCATCGCTGAGGAACGCAGTATTTGATGGGCAAACAAAACCAACAACTCGAACGCGCCCCGGGCTGCCGGCGTTTTGCACCATGTGGCCGGGGGCGGCAGTGTCCCACCAACTCCATGCTCCAAAGTTGTACGTCTTATACAGCGCCCCCATCTCCATGTAGGGCAACGCGCCCGCGTGCGCACTGTGGCCGCGCCAGTCGGCCTGTCCCGTCACTCGCCCACTTTGTGACAGCGGAAACGTCTTGTTGCCGTCGTGGTAATTTTGAAAGGCCAATCCCAATTGTTTGAGATTGTTCCGGCATTGAGATCGCCGTGCAGCTTCGCGAGCCTGCTGCACGGCCGGCAGCAAAAGCGCAATCAGCACAGCAATGATGGCAATCACGACGAGTAATTCGATCAAAGTAAAGCCACGGCGAACGGAGCGATGAGTCATCGTACACCTCCTATGAATCAGACTGACAGGATCATGTTTTTCATCGGACTGAAGCCGACACGATTTGCTACTGTCGAATCTTTATTCGCTGACCGACCGAAGATTATCGGTGGGTAATTTCCACGAGAAGCGCTTTGTTTTCGGAATTCAGATTCTGCTAAGGTTGGCGTGTCCGGGATCAACATGACGTCGTAATCACACAGCGAGACTCGTGGCCATCTCGTGGAGATTGGTCATGCGTCAGGCTTTTCAGAAGCCGGGCCAACAATCTGCGACGAACGGATCAACCGCACTTCATGTCACTGCAAATAACACAGGTGTTATGGTCCGTTGTAAGTCTCACTTGAGTTTGCAATGTCGGAGGTCACTGCTCTCTCGTGTCAAATCGTGATGACAAGATGGAAACACTGAGACACTTCCTTGCCTTGGTTATGGTCGGCGGGTTTATGGTTGTGGGGAGTGGCTGCGGAAAGCCTGTCCCACCAATAACGCCAGCGATTGCGACCATCACCGAGGCTGTCGCGTCCGCACACGGAGTCGCATTTTCTTCAGAAGCGGCGGATCGAGGACTCGATTTTCGATGGCCGCAGCAACCACGTCCGATGCGATCCAATGAGGCGTTCGGGTGCGGGTGTGCGGCTTGTGACATCAACAATGATGGTTGGCAGGACATCCTGTTGATCGGTGATCCGCATCCGCAACTTTTTCGCAACGACGGAACCGGACACTTCATCAACGTCACGACCGAATTTGGTCTTCAGGAATTGAATGCTGACTGGACCGGATGCGCGATCGGCGACTACGACGGTGACGGTTGGCTGGATTTTTTGCTCACCGGTTTCCATCGCTTGGCTCTGCTAAGAAACATGGGGGGTGAACGCTTTGAGGACGTGACACGTTCGGTCGGTTTGGATTCTCAGAACCACGATCATTGGGGGGCCAGTGCCGGGTTCAGCGATTTGGATTCGGACAGCCAGCTCGACCTCGTGATTCTGAATTATGTGCAGTTTGGCCCGGACTCGAAGCAGTATTGCGAGCTTCAGCCGGGGATCAAATCGGGCTGCCCACCGAAAGAGTATCCGCCGGAGCGCGGTGAGATTTGGCGGAACACCGGTCAGGGGAAATTTGAACTCGTTCCCGACGAACAGGGAATGCGGGCGACTTCGGGTGTCGGTCTGGTTCTGGCATTCACCGATCTGGATGATGACGGCCGAGTCGATTTCTACATCGGCAACGACGGGGTACCGGCTGACTTGATGCACAATCTCGGCGGGATGCGATTCGAGAATATTGGCGTCGCGTCGGGCTTGGCATTAGGACCGGATGCGACAGCGATGGCGGCGATGGGAGCGGATTGGGCGGATTTCGATCGCGACGGGCGACTCGATCTGACCGTCTCAAATTTCGAGCATCGAGCGTTCGCGGTTTTTCGGAATGAGGGGACGCTGTTCTTTTCAGATGCGACACACAAGACCGGCGTTGCCGCGCTGACCCGGTCACGACTCGGTTTCGGCTCGAATTGGCTCGACTTCGACAACGACGGCTGGCCGGATTTAGCCTTCGTGAACGGCCACGTCTACGACAACGCACACGAGTTGGACTCGCGATCGAGTTTCCGTCAACCAACACTGTTGCTGCGCAATGAACAGGGACGCCGGTTCGTCGATTTGGTTCCTCGTCTCGATTCCGAGGTCGCACGACCGCTGGTTGGTCGCGGTTCGGCAACGCTGGATTTCGACAATGATGGCGCGATCGACTTTCTGGCCGTGGATTATGAAGGGACGCCGTACTTGTTGCACAATCGGACACGCAACGCGAATTCGTGGATTACTCTGGATCTGCGTGGAGTGGTCCCGAATCGGTTCGCGTACGGAGCGCGAGTTGTTGCGAAGTCTGGCCAACAAATTTGGATTGGCGAAGTCTCGCCAGCATCGAGTTATCTATCCTCAAAAGATCCGCGAATTCACTTTGGCCTGGGAAGCGTTGCTCGGTTGGAGTCGCTGACGATTCGCTGGCCTTCCGGGAAGGAACAGGTTCTCGATAACGTGCCAGCCAATCAAATTCTGCGGATCGACGAGAAGCCCTGAGCGGTCCAACGTGTCGCGATGATTTTTCACGGGCTTGGATTCTGGGTATGTCAAAACCGGTGAAACGCCTCAGGGTTTGGATGACGCTGGCAGCGGTCGGCATTCTGGCCGTGGGATGGCTCTCCGGATTACCCGGTTGGTGGGCGAGGGAATACGCACTCACCGCATACGCGCGGCGAGACTATCCGATCGCCTGGAATCGGGCGCTGCTTTCCGCACGCCTTTCCGGCAATCATCCCGAGACGGAATTGTTGATCTCTCGTCTGGAACGCAAACGCGGTCATCTCGATTTAGCCGGCCAACATCTGCATCGAAGCGCCGCATTGGGACTCGCCCGCGATCGCGTGCATCGCGAAGAACTCTTGCTGCGAGCGCAACAGGGTGACATCGCCGGAATCCTCAAAGAACTTTACCAACTGATGATTCATCATTCCGAAGACGGGGCCGAGATTTGTGACGCCACGGTCAACGGCCTGCTGATCAATGGCCAGCTTGCAGAGGCGGAATCGCTGATCGAGCAGTGGATACAGGCTTTTCCAGCGGACCCGCAACCGGACTGCTTGCGAGGACGCATCGCCGAGTTCCATCGCAACCTGCCGAAAGCCGAGAGTTCGTATCGCAATTCCCTCGTGAAGAATCCGCAATACTTTGCCGCGGCGATCGGACTCGGCCGCGTCCTCGGTGAGCTGAATCGTTGGGAAGATGCATTGAAGGTTTACGCGGTTTGTTTGGCGTTTCCCGACAAGGCTCCCGCTCAAATCGGCATGTCCCGCTGTCTCGAGAACCTTGGTCGCGAGGAAGAAGCGTATCAGTTGCTCAGCCAAGTGACCGAGCGGCCGCGAGAAGAACTCCACGATTCGTTGAATCAACTGGGAGAACAATTTGAGTTCGACATCTTCAGTTACGAATTCGGAACGCTCGAAAGCAAACGGGGACAGTACGAAGCCGCCGTCCGCTGGTTGCAGCGGGCCGTTGACTACAACCCAAGACACCGCGAGGCACGTTATCAGTTGGCTCGTGCGCTGAAATCTTCCGGTCAGGCCGATGAGGCCAAACAGCACTTTGATTGGTATCTCTCGACACGGGAAAAAACCGAGGAGATCAATCGGCTTTTGGATCAAGTGAAACTTCACTCAGAGGATACCGAACTGCGTTACCGATTAGGGATGCTGTATCACGAGATCGGGTCGGAGAAGGCGGGCAACTTCTGGTTGCGAAGCGTGCTTGTCGAAGAACCCGATCATGCGGAAGCGAATGCCGCGATCCGCCAATCGCGACAGTCTCAGCGATCACAGCCCTGAACGCTGCTCGGCGCAACAAAAAAGCCCGGGACGAATTTCCGCCACGGGCTTTCAACGATGGTCGTGCTTCACGAATCGGTTACAGCTTTCCGGCCATCCGACCAGCGATCTCTTTCACTTTCTGAGCGTCTTGGGTCTTCGAGAGTAGCTCATAGTCCTTCATCAATTCATCCGCGAGTTTCGCATCCGACGGGCGAATCGCTTTCTCGATGGATTCTTTCACGCCCATCAGGCCGCTGCCCGCCGAACCAGATTCCGCGATCCCTTGCAGCATCTTTTTGACGTCCTCTTTCGCTCCGACAATCTTCTCTTCAACGGGATTCGTCGTGCTTGGAGGTGGCGTCCCCCCTCCGCATCCCGTCGTGAACACGCTCAGACCGAGCAACGCCGCAGTGATCCATTTCATTCCGACTCTCCTTCGATTGAATTTTTGTCTGGTTAAAAAAGATTGGCCCTTCGGCAAACAGACGCCGAAGGGCCAAGGTTCTACAGTTCATGGTCGAGGTTTAGAAGTTTCCAACCGGCTGACCGTCATTTCGGGCACCCAATCGACCCCACGTCGTGAAGTCAATTGAATCGTTGACGAACCGAGTGGCTCCATCACCCATCAAGACATGCACGCCTCCGGCATGTCGGCTGCGCGGTGGCATCAACGCCGGACCATCTGGATCACAACCGGTACAATTCGCTGAGCAGTTAAAGAATTTGGCGTTCGGTAGCGCCAGCGTGTTGAACAGCGTCATGCCGTGCAATCCGCGGTGCCACCAGCGTCCAGCGTAGTTGCCATTGTTGCCGCCAAAGTTGCCCGACGCATTACAGGCGTTTCCCCAAGCCGTGACCTGAGCCTGAGTCATGAACGACAGAGGCCCGCCTGGGCTTGGAACCGACTGCTTGATGCGGGCATAGTCATTACCCCCAGAAAGGTTTCCTGCGGCCACAATCTCACTCATCGCAATGGTGTTCGACGTGCCATCTCGGACGTCCGCGATCTTCACAATGACCTGCATGTTAAACATGCCGTTTTGGTCGTTCATCGTGATGCCGCCGCCGTAACCGATGTTGGTGCCTTCGCAATAGGCGTAGCTGCTCCAGGCGTCACCGTTGGCGGGCCCTTGGTCAGAGGGGCACAAGAAGATCGGCAGACGTGCCGGATTGGCGATGGCGTAACACGACGCATCGACGGCATCTCTTTGAGCGTTTGGTCTGAACGCATTCTGTTGGTAAGTCGCGTAAAGCGCTTTTTGATCCATGTACGGCAGCATCACCGTCGTCGCACTGTGATTTCGCCAGTCAAACGCGCCGAGGCCGGTGTTGTTGAAACAGCCACGCGGGAACAGCTTGGCGGAATCGTGATAGTCGTGCATCGCGATGCCGTACTGCTTGAGATTGTTTTTGCATTGCGAGCGACGAGCGGCTTCGCGAGCTTGCTGCACGGCCGGCAACAGCAACGCGATCAGCACGGCGATGATCGCGATCACCACCAAAAGCTCAATCAGCGTGAACGCACGCCGAATCAGACGGGCCTGGACCATTTCGAGACTCCTCAAAAACGAAATTCACCCTCAAATAAATTTAACACTCGGTGGATACCGAAAGCGCGAGCCACAAAGAATAGTGGCAGACAAATCGTGTGGACAGGGTGAAGAATCGAAAGATCTTACATTCGTGACCAACAAAAAGGGTGGATTATCTCGGTATTGTTACCGAAATGCCTTTTCCTGAAGACAACCTGAAGATCGGGCCGCTTGATGCCTTTGGTGATTGGCGGCCCCTTCCTAAAAATCCTCTCAACTGACACTACCCGTGGAGGTGAGACTCCCTTCGTTCCGAATCGTTTTCATAGCGATAAATTGCTCCATCCCGCTAAGCAACTGGCCTTTTGAGACAAGCAGTTGCGGCCAGCCTAAGGGTTTCGAGATGTCCCGATTCTGGGTGGCAGTACTCTCGAAGAGTGATTCTCGCAGGGTTTGCCAGCAGTGCCAATCACCTGTGACCAACCTCTGCGCGATCTATGCCGCATCTCGCTATGCCGAAAGCCGAGCTACAGATTGCTCGGTTGCGAAGCGGAAATACTGCTTGTCCCGATGTGAGGTGGCGGAACGGCAGATACTGGCAAGGAGGAGGCGGTTGATTGGGCAGCGATTTTTTCTTTTTGCCGCATCACACCCTTGATGAGGATCGTTCCCAAGGCCCCACCCAGCAGAGCTGGCAGGAAGACGATGTCGCCAGCCACCGCGACGGCGATGATCGCGGCCATCAGCCAGCCGAATCGGCTAACCAGCAGTAACTCGGACGGATACAGCATCAACATGCCCAGCGCGAGCACGGCGGAGGTTTCCCAAATGGCCGGGCCGCTGTGGCCGACGGCCAGAGCAATCGAATCCTCGCGAGATTTACCGTCGGCGATTCCTTTGCGGAACCACGTCAGCTTGTGCAGCGTCCCGTCCACTCCGATGCCCATCGCGATTGAGGCGGTCATCATCGTGCCAATGTCCACCGGGATTCCAAAGTACGAGATCAGGCCGAAGATTTGTCCGATCGGATAGACGTTGGGCAGCATCGTCATGAATCCGGCCAGAAGGTTTCGCACGGCGAAGACCATCACGATCGCGACCGTCAGATACGCGACGCCGAAGCTGTTAACCTGGCTGTCGATCAACGCTCGTTGCGTCTGCAAGAAGACCGGAACCATGCCGGTGACGACGTGGTTCGTGCCGGCATGACGTCTCAGGACGGACTGCGTCATGCCATGCACGTCTTGCAGGAAGTCGGCGAAGTTCGTGTCACCCATGATGAAGCACTGCGCGGTGATCCGCCACAATTCATCGTCGAGTTGATTGAGCTTGGCATCGCCCGGTTTACTGAGGTCGCTCGGTTCTTTGGCGATGGCGTAGAACGACTTCGTCCCGGAGATCTCGCCTTCGCGGATGCGGCGTTCCATCTCGGTCGCCGTCTTGTTGTGGCGGATGATTTGCAACGCGCCGGCATCGGCAGGGAGCGGTTCCGTAACCGGCCGGAAGTCCGGCAGAGCGATCGCACCGCTGATGTCGGCGTGCTCGCGCATGCGGTTCTCAATCGAGCGGACGACTTCCATGCGTTCCAGGAAATTCATCTTCGTCTGGCTGTCGCGGTCGAAGCGGATGATGACATCCACCGGCACGATGCCGACCAGATTCTCTTCCAGGAACCAGTAGTCCTTGACGACCGTCGCATCGGACGGGAAGTAGCGGATGACCTTTGTCTCCGTCTTGAACCAGTTCAGACCAATGCAGCAAGCGATCGTCACTGCCGTGTAACTCCAGACAATCCAATGCCGCTTTCGGCAGCATAAGCGTCCGAAGTTTTCCCACTTGGTCGCGTCAACTTCATGAAGCTTCGGTGGCTTGGACGGCATGATCTGGATCAGCGTGGGAAGCAGGAACAGGATCGCTCCCAGCCCGATGACAGAGCCGACCGCCGAATACAAACCGAAGTCACGCACCGGACGCAGCTCGCTGGTCAGCAGTGACAACACTCCGATCGCCGTCGTGACCGTGGCGAACAGGCACGGCGCGGTGGCCATTTTGGAGGACTCGACGATCGCGGTGGCCATGTTGTGATACGCGGCATGCCTCCAATAGTGAGCGACATGGATCGCCCCTGACATCACGACCACGAGCAGGAACGTCGGCATCAGCACCATGACCATGTTCATGCTGCCGCCAGTCACCGGCACAATCGCAATCGTCAGGAACACGGTGAAATACGACACGAACAGCACCAGTAACGACAGCTTGACGCTGCGTAGCATCGAGAACGCGACCAGCACGCCCACGAGTCCCGACATCCCAATCACCGAGCGTTCCCAAAAACGGCTGATCTTGGCGGACTTGTTCCAGACCGCGGACTTCACCCCTTCGTTCAAAGCGGTGCTCGCCACGGGGCGTCCGCCAAGATGCAGTTGCTCCGGTTTGACTCCGACAGCGATGGCCGCCTCGCGAATGAGCGCGATGGATTTCGTTTTGTCCGCTTCGCCAGATTCGCTGAGCACCACCGCGACAGCGACCGGAGAACCAAGTGCCTGGAAGCAATCTTCGACCAGTGGCGCTCCGTCGGGAGCTTTTGTGGTCGGGCTGCCTTTCAGGCTGAGCACCAGTTCGCGCAGCTTCGGATTCGGTGTGCCGAGCAACATTCCTTTCCAACGGACTTGGAAGTCGTGTTGTGGGATCGGATCAAATTCCACGACCGTTTCTTCCGCAGGATCGGGCACCGCAGTAGCGCTCGCCGCCGCAGTGGATTCGGCCTCGACCACCGGTTGATCGTCGAGTGCCTCAAACTCTTGCGTGGCCGGAAGGATTTGCAGATCGACTCCCAACTCCTTCTTCGCCTTCGTGAGCAGTTCACGCTGGAGTTCTTTTTGGCGCTGTCGTCCCGCTTCCGTCAGGCGAATTTTGAGCGATCCCGTTCCGACCAGAACTCCTTCCAGTCGCTTGATGGCCTCATCACGATCGACGTTGTGATCGACCATGCGAGTGACGATGTCGCGCGGCGTGGTGACTCGCGCGACTTGCTTCAGGCCGTTGCGCCGCACCCCTTGTTCATCGGGCTTGCCGACGAGCCGTTCCGCCAGCTTCTCGACGCGTGAATCGGTCAAGCTGCTGTCGTCCCACGACACGAGGATGCTGTCGCTGGCATCAAGGTTGAACTGCTTCATCGCCCAGCGCAACGTCACGGCATTGGGATTGTCTTCCGGCAGCCAGTGCTCGATGTCGTTCTCGACGTTCGTGTGCCGCAACGACCAGACACACAACGGAGTGATGAAGATGCAGCCCAACAGAATCCAGAGGGAAAATCCGTTTCCCCACCGGTCGCGCTTCTCAAAAAAATGCGTCATATTTCGAGAACTTCCCTGTGCTCGGTGCGCCGAACGATTCCCGTGTTCGGAACGAATCCATTCCGTGATTCGCTCGCAAGCTGGAGAGTCTGCGAGCGGGACGGATTCTAGCCATCTTTTGGCAAACGAGTGAAGCACAGTCCGCTGCGGTAAATACGGCTGGGAAATCTTTGAATTTGGAGAGGCGGCGTGGTCTGGTCACCCGAAGCGCCAGCGAGGGCGGATGCTCCAAACGTAGTCCTGTTGCTCCGCGATCGGAAAGCCGAACGCCGAACGAATCCCGTTTGTTTTCACGCTCTACGTCTCCTGAAACGCTCGGCAATCCTGTCGCGGAGCGACAGGGCTACAAAAATCACAGCC
>CAZILR010000058.1:0-14207 GCA_964539995.1 uncultured Planctomyces sp. | reverse complement strand
TGGTAGCGTACGCGGCCGCGCACAAACGTAAATGGAGGACCAGTGTCGTCGGCCCTCGACGGCTTACCGCCGAATTTAGCGTCGCGGAGCCAAGTACTTTCAGATGCCCTTTTGCAGCGCAATGCCACGAGCGTCATACGCCACCCGCTAGGCGTAGTGGCGCGCGCAGATCCATGGCAAATCGTATATAGCGCCCTTGGATGCGCACACGTTGATAGCTCACGCGCCCGATCCGTATTGCCGACAGACTACCGACCGCTGCTCGCATCGATTTTTCGCCGAGACGAGGGCTCCATTTCCAATCTTGGAACGCTTGCCAAGAACACGCTGAACTGGTCGGCATTGCCAGTAGCGCTTTCCATTCATCAGTTTTGCCGCACGCTGAGAAACGGCAGCGCAAAAAGCGTAGCCGATACTGCCGCGCTCAGCCTCAATAGCCCGACCTTCGGGGTTGAAGATGTTGGCATCGCCGGCGTTGTCCCCGACCAGCTTCCGTTTCCGAAAGCGTCACCTACCACTGAATTTTGGCTAGCGTTCGCGATTGGGCGATCCCCCCAAAAGCTCGACGCAAGGTTTCGTGATTTCGCCTTAGCTCGGCACGCCTACAGCGTTGGCGATTGCAACGCTTCCGTGGCGCTGCTTGAAGCTACCGGCACACCGTCCATATCGCCACCTTTTGAGTTCTTGCGGGCCGCACTAGAACTCGCAGCACGCATCGAACTTGCCGATCACGGCGCAGCGATAAGGCTGATCGCAAGTCAAGCAAGCGCGAACGAGCGCTGCCCAGCGTTCCTTCCCGTCATCCAAGCGCTTGGCCATCTTAAATGGCCGCACTTCAAATCTGAATCGGCCGATTTGTCCGGCGCAATCGCCCTTGATGCTCTCTGGCGCACAACGGAAGACGACGCCGTAGCCACTACACTGCGATTTGCGTTCTCCTATCAGCTTCGCAATTCCGACTTTGCACGCCCTTCGGAGTTCGCCGACCATCCGGAATCCTTTGATCGCGCAAGGCTCACATATTTCCTCCGCAATATTTGCGTGCCGTCGATTATGGACATGTCCACGGCGTTCAAAACGAGCCGTGAGGTCTACGAGGAACGCCAAGCCGTCTGTGGAGCGCTGACAGCATTGGATCCAAAACACTCAACAGACTATCAGGCTGAGATTTACACAATTACCAACCGCCACGCAGTGGCCGATGGCCTAAGACTCGTCGACGCCAGTCGCATTCACGTAGACACAGATGCCATCGTGCGATGGTCGAGGCGGCGACTCGAAGAAGACTTCCGACGCTATAGCGACCTCGTCCGCGCGGGAATCGGCGAAGAAGGTGACTTCAATGAGATTCTGCGCGAGGTATTCGCGACCATTGGCGCACGGCAGCTTTATTTCACGCCCGACGACCAAGCGGATGCGATCCTCGCCGATATCTTCTTCCGACTTCGCGCTGAATTTCTAGGCAACTCTGATTACGGCTTGGATTATTTTCTCAGCAAGAGAGTACGACATCAGTCATTTATTGGTCTGGCGCGAGGCCCACTCGAATTCCAAAACCTCATCACGACCCGCGAAACCGAAAGCGGTGCATACAGATCTAACACGGTTTGGCTGGACCGACTCAGGACATTGAATGCCGATCAACGAACGCAAGTGGATGCGCGTTTAGCGAAATTCTCGGAGGATTTTGATGCCTCACTGATCGAAGTCAAAGACGAAGCATTTCAGATTCGCAGCGATGACCGGCCCGATGGTCTATTCGACGTGCCCATCACAACTCGAATGCTGTTCGTCGTACGTAGCGTGGCTCAAGCCGGCATCGCGTTTGACGACTTTCTTCGCATGACGCTTCATTTGCTGTGGGCGGGGCTCGAGCCAAGTCTGGAATCGGCACGACGACTGATCGCTGAAGACCTCAAGCCCAAATTGGCCGCACTTTTCGACGAGCTCAAAAAAGATCTCAAGAACATCGCCGACTCTGATCCTTCATTTCCTGACATGTCTATGGCGATTGGCGACGTATCCGTGCACGTGCAGCGAAACCTGGATGAGGCAGCGGGATGGTTCGTCCGACCAGAAGGTCAGCAGGCAAACTACACCTTCACCATGAGCCAGAGCGTGGACATCGCCGTGCAATCCGCGCTTAAATCACACCGTGCGTTCTCTCCGGACCTTGAGCTAAATGCGTCAGGAGATGCCACTCTGAATGCTCCGGATTTGCTTCTGCTTACCGACGCCATTTTTGTTGCGATAGACAACGCCAAAGCTCATTGCGGCATTAAGCATGAGCCTCATGTTTCCATTGACTGTAGAATTGATCCAAACACCCAGCGACTCAATCTCGATATCCGGAACAGCGTCTCCCCTGGAGTGCGCAGCGCGACGGTGGAAAAAAAACTGGACCGGATTAGGCAATTGATCGCTACAGGCACATCGTACAGCGGCGCACGCCGTGAAGGGGGGTCTGGGTTCGTAAAAATTGCGGCCGCGCTCCGTCACTCCGCCGAAGGGCAAATGCAGTTCGGCTTCGAGTCCGATAGCGAATTTAGAATGCAGCTCAGCTTCCGTCCCACTCAATTCACCGTCGCCGTAATACGGGCATAGACCATGCGACTCTTGCTTGTTGAGGATGAAGATCCCAAGCGACGACACATAGAGAACTTTGTTCGCTCGGTGTGTCCGGAGGCGGAAATCTCAGTCGCTAGATCCGTGAGGTCGGCAATCGACTCGCTCACCTCACGATCTCCAGATGTCGTGCTGCTAGACATGTCACTTCCAACATTTGACATCGGCACCAACGAGTCAGGCGGTCGCCCACAGGGCTTCGGCGGTCGCGAGCTGATGCGGAATATGGAGTTGGAAGACATCAGCTGCCCAGTAATCGTCCTGACAGGTTATGACGCCTTCAATAAAGCTGGGGAGCAAGTTGGCCTTGAAGAACTGAGGATCGAACTCTCTGAAGATCACCCCGGGATCTTCGTAGCTCTGCTACAATTCAATTCCGCGTACGGCGACTGGCAGGATCGCCTTCGGTCAATTCTCGTCGACATGGAGCGCAAATAGATGAAAATCCTTGTCGTCGATGATAATCCGCGGCGCTACCAACGACTTGTTGAGCGACTTACGCCTGCATTGCTGGAGCGCGCCGATCTGCACATCGTCACAAATGCGATGGACGCACGAGATCGCCTACAATCAACTTTGTACGATTTGATGCTTTTGGATATCTTGCTGCCGTTGCGCGCAGAAACCGAACCTGAACAGCGTCATTCTCAGGAGCTCCTTAGGGAGGTTCTAGAGGGTGACCTAAATCGACCTAAATATCTCGTCGGACTTTCGGCATCTGCGCAGGCCCTCGACTCCGTGGCTCCGTTCTTCGAAGAACACCTATGGGCGATCATCGCGTACAATGACGCCTCTGATGAATGGTTGAGCCAGGTAGAAAATTGCGCGCGCTATGCAACTGCAACAACGGTCAACGCTGGAACTCCAGAATATCGGACGGACATCGCGGTGGTCTGTGCTCTTCCAGATCCTGAGCTACGAGCCGTTCTTGCTTTGCCGTGGCAGTGGTCCGCGGCCCGGCCAATCGACGATCTGTTGTTCGTCCATGAGGGCCGCTTTCAAACCGCTTCGAACGAGGTTCGCGTGTGCGCCGCGGCCGCAACTCGGATGGGCATGGTCTCTGCGGCCCTTATTTCGTCGAAGTTGATCGAACTGCTTCGCCCTCGCTTTATTGTGATGGTGGGAATTTGCGCCGGAGTGAAGGCAAAAACTGGCATCGGCGATGTGATTGTAGCCGATCCTAGCTGGGATTATCAGAGCGGAAAGCGCGTGCGAGAAAGAGACTCCGCTACCTTTGCTATCTCACCCCATCACATCGCCGCGCCCGCCATTGTCCGGGCTCGTTTTGATCAACTGAGAGCAGACAGGTCAGTCATGACCTCGATATCCGAAACGTGGAGCAATCCCCCAACGCAACCTCCAAAACTTCTATGTGGCCCCCTTGCTTCGGGCTCCGCAGTCTTGGCGGATGGCGAATCCGTCAATCAGATCAAGACTCAGCATCGCGACCTGCTTGGAATCGAAATGGAGGCGTACGGTTTATACTCCGCGGCAGCATTCGCGTCCCGCCCGCAACCGAGGGCAATCGCTATCAAATCGGTTTGTGACTTTGCCGACGCCGACAAGGATGATAGCGCACAACGGTTTGCCGCCTATATGTCAGCGCAAGTCATGCGAACGTTTTTCGAACGCTACTTCGATGAGCTTCGAGATAGTTAAGTTCTATTCCTCTCTTCCAACAGACATGCGTCGCTTGCCAATTTTCTGGCAATCACTGATGTGATCATTTAAAGAAACCGCGCAAGCGCCTTCAACTGGCGCAGCGTCGCGCCCTCTGCGCAGCCGCCGTCGAGGCACACTTGCATCTGCTCGCTAACGACCTGCTGTCGCGCGTTGCCGATCGCGGCTTCGACGGCCGACAGTTGTTGAACGAGATCAAGGCAGGGTCGCTTTGCTTCCAGCATCGCTAAGGTTGCATTGAGGTGGCCTGCGGCGCGTCTGAGGCGCTTGGAGACGGCTTCACGCGACGGCTGTTTGAGTTTCAGCATATGCTCCTCCTTCGATGCGCAATATGCTCCGCACCTCAGGTCTTCAGCAGATAAGCATCAGTCGGTGAGCGGTCGAACATCCTTGGCTGCGCTGGCGACCAGCATGCTTGGAAGGCCCTCCCCGTCCAAGAGCGCGTTAGCGAAGAAGAGCTTTGCCCGCACCGCTATGGAGGACGTTGTCCGAGTGCTGATGAGTCGATGAAGCACCTCGTTCCGACAGCGCTGCATGCGGTGCGCGGCGCGTAGGTGCTTCCGCAGACGCTTCGCCGTCGGGTGAGAAGAGCGCGTTGCTTGGGTGAGCGGCAGGTCGCGAAGCCTTGTGACGCCCGCGAGTTCTTCTTCTGCAACGGATGCGAGCCGATTCTCGCGCAGCATCGCGCGGTGCGCGCTGACGGCCCGAGCAATTAAGTCCCTCGTTGCACGCTCAGTCATTGCCGCTATCGAGACCCAAGCACCGGCGCAAGTAATCCGCCGCCGCCTGCGCCTTGCCGGCCGCGACGATGAGTGCAGACGCGTCGTCCTCAAACGCGCTCAACCAATGGCCGATATAGCTTGCATGAGACTCCAGGTGGTCGACTGGGAGGCCAAGCTCCGCGCCGATAAACGCGCTGCAGAGTTCGGCGACCAATTCTTCCGCCGCATAACTCGCGGTGTCGCGCGGACCGGTCAGCTTCCTGTCGAGGCGGCTCGCATGGCCGGTCCAGTGCCCAAGCTCGTGCGCCAGTGTCGCGTAGAACTGAGCCGTCGATTGGAACGCGTCGCGCGCCGGCATGTAGATCACGTCACCTGCTGGATCGTAACACGCGCGCGCGCCACCCTCGCGCACAGTCGCGGGCACGCGCGCGAACAGCGTCGCCAACCGCGTGTCGTCCAGTGCTGCGCACACCGGCGGCTGCGCGTAGCAATCAGCAGGCAGATCGTCGATCTGATTAACGTTGAAGACTGCAAAGCTCTTTGAAAAAGAGCGTCTCGTCCGCTTCGGTTCGGCGGGCACCGCTTCGTTGTCATCGCGTGCACCTGCCGAGAAGTAGACGACGCGCGTCGCCTTCTCGCCCTTCCGTACGTAGCCGCCCAACTCGCGCGCTTGCGCGAAAGACATCCATTGTCGCGATTGATAACCGCGCTCCTGCGCAACCATCCAAAGAACGAGGATGTTGATTCCTCGATAAGCCGCGCCATTGGAGCGAAGCGGCAGCGACAACGCTGCTGCGTTGGACCAGGGTTGCTGCCACGGTCGCACGCCACGGCGCAGTGCCTCGGCGATCTGTGCGCTCACTTGGGTGGCGACACTACCGCGCGATGATTGACTGGCGGCCGCGTGATCGTCGTTTCGACCAAGGTTTGGCGTGTCGTCTTGGTCACGGAGAGCAGCTTGCGTTCGAACATCTGTCGGCATGCGTCGGGTTCTGTCGTCGCGTGTCGAAGTTGCCGTGAAATGCCTGGTGCGCAGCTCAAGAAACTGCGCTTGATGTGTCGGCTCCCGCGCGCCTGGCGCGCCCTCACTGGAGCACAACTATGACTCTCGACACTCGTTACAGCCCGGAGACCTTTGAGCAGGTCGTCGGACAACCCTCCGCCGTGGAGTTCATAACGCGACTGATCAAACGCGGCGAGCCGCGCCCTTTGCTGCTAACCGGCCCGTACGGTACCGGCAAAACGACTGTGGCGAGGATCTATGCGCGCGCGCTGAATTGCACCGCGTTGACATCATCCGGCTCGCCATGTCTGCGGTGCGACGCTTGCGGTCTGATGGGAAGCGATCACGAGACTTGGATTTTTCACGAGGTCGCGTGCGGCGAGGAAGGTGAGAAGCACTTTGGCAAGCACATAGCAGAGCTCGCACGCCGTCCGGCGATGTTCGATACGGCGCACCGGGTGATCTTCCTCGACGAGGTACACTTACTCTCATCCGCGTCACAAGGCGCTCTCCTGTCAGTGTTCGAGAAACCTGGTGTCGCTGCCTTCGTGTGCGCCACCACCGAACCGAGTATGGTGTCTGGCGCTTTGCGATCGCGGTGCATGCGTGTCCCGTTGCGCCAGCTGTCCGCTTCTGAGCTCATTGGCTACGGGCAGAAGGTCTGTGACGAACAGAGCATCGTAGCGGAGCCGCATGCTCTCGCTTTGCTGGCGACCGACGCTGATGGCCACATGCGCAACTTTCTCATCGCCCTGGGACAGCACGCGCATGCCGGCGAGCTTCGCGTGGAGAACGTCGCCGAAGGGCTTGATCTAGCCTGGGCAGACATCGTGTTGCGTACGCACATCGCCCTTGCGCAGCGAAACTACCCGGATGCTAAGCGTACCCTGGCAGAGTGGACTGCACCTCCGCCGGTAAAGGCTGCGGCGCTGCGCGATGCGCTCATGCATGTGGCGCATGTCGGCTTTTCGCCGCGCCGCGAGCATCCTGAGGCGACTGCGGCCTTCCTACTGGCGTCGCCGACATTGGTGGACAGGCTCATCACGGAGTTGCGGGCGTCATTCGGTGGCGCGGGTGTGCCGCCGCTGGCCTACGTGCTCGCCTTGGCCGAACTTTGGGCGCGGTGTGTGCCGACGACTCATCAGGACGGCGATCTGCAGTTGGAGCTAACGCGCGCAGCGTACGCAATTTCGCCGACTGATCTGACACTCCCGCCACTGCCCGATGAAACGAACGACAGCGCGCCAGAAAAGAGCGCCCGCAAACGTCGTGCGGTTGGTACGCAACCACTGGCGGTTCGCAACAAAACACGCTCCGATTTTCTGTCGCTCAGCGATATCAGAGGACAGCTTCAAACGGCGACCATGCTCCCGCAGCGCTTCGGCATTTGGTTCAACGTGCGCTTGCGCATGCCCTTCGCGGAGTACGGACTAACCGATGCGCACGAAGCGATGAAGTTTCTGAGCGACCTGAAGCGAGCGATGCGTTTGCGGCTGCGGTCGTGGACCGGCGACAATGAAACGCTGCTGCACTTCCTCCAACAGACGGAGATCGACGCAGACGGGGCGCTCACGACCTGGCTTGTGATGCACATCCCGCCGCCGCATGTTGCGACCGCATATGATTGGGTCCTGACCCAGTTGCCGGAGCGCGTGGGCGAGCTCACGCCGACATACGGCGCAGATATGTGGCGCGCCCCGCAACACGGCTTGCCCCATCGCAATCACTGGAGCTTGATGAAGGAGCTGTGGCGACTGATTGACCCGCTGCTGATGGGAACGAACGGCTCAAAGAAAGAGCCGCTGAAGGTGTTGCTTGCCGTCCCGCCGCAAGCGCCACGCACAGGCGGCGCGCTGCCTAAGAGTCTGCGCCGCTGGTCCGCATCCGGTGAACTCACCACCACTGAATGGGTGAAAGCCTACAAGGAAAAGTTTGGCTATCTGAGCATCCTCGACAAGCAGATGTGGGATGTTCTGGAAAGTGGTTGGGAGTTGGATGAGCTCGTGCATCGTCAGCGTGAAACGACGCGGCGGCGTGAGGAGATCAAGAAGATCGAGCGTCTGTTTCCACCGGACCGCGATAAGGCCACCGACCTGACGCGGGAGCGCCAATTGCGCGCGTTCTTCGATCGCTTGCCGTTCGATCCTCTGCGCCGCCCTCGCGACACAACACCGTGGTGACACCACATCCTTCTGCCTCCATGGAAAAAGCGGCGCAAAGCCGGAGAGATCAGAAACACAGAAGCTAAGCGATGAGCGAAGCGAAACTGGTTGAACGCGAAGAGCGGAGCGTCCGGCCGGGTTGTTCATTCTCTCAATCGCTCGGTTGTTTCAAAAGGAACTAAAATTATATAGCGCGGGAGTGATCCTCTCTCTTTCGAGAACCGATCCTCCCGCGCTTCATTTTTTATCGATTGGTCAGCGATGCCAATTCATCGCTGTGCCGGCACGATCCTCCCTCAGCGGATCGGAGAATTTCGTCAGCCGCCAGCTCTAGCTTGTCGGCTGCACGTTTGGCCTTGAAGCGTTCGTGCGCTTTGCGCAGCTCGGCAATGAGCGCTGCGAGCGCCAACTTCCCGCGCTCACGCCGACAAGATTTCTCCCCATCCACCTTCATCGCCCCGGTCGAGGGCCAATAATCAATGTGGTCCCCAATTCGCAGATGATGCGTGGAACACCGCGTGAAGCTGACGTCTAATGCCTCCAACAGATCCACTGCGGTGAGATGTGCAACTGTGTCGTCGGACTGACGCTTCGGTAAGCCCTTGGCCTTGTGCTTTGTCATCGTGTTCAACTCCAACCGGATCCCCTACCGGCGGGATGCCGCAGACGTTTCATCCGGGCGGAGATATGGATTGTCAGTGGTGGCGGTCTCATACACTCGGCCGGTTTAGGCCAAGATGCCCCTTGCCGGCGCTCGCCATCCTCCGCAGCACATCGGTTGCGCGCGGGTGAACGATTCAATCGGAGCAGTTTAGAGATTCAATCGGACGAGCGGCGCTCAACTCAGCGCCTGCGCACTGCCTTCTTCTTCCGCGCCTGTTTGGGCCGCGCCGGTTCATGCTCGTGCTCACAACTCGCGTGATCTGCGAGTGCTTCGATGACGCGGCAGGTTGCGGCCCTGCCGCCCGCACATGATCGCACGATCCTCCCCAACTCCTTCCGCAGCGCCTCAAGCTGCGCGATCCTCGCCTCGATCGTTACGAGGTGCGCTTTTGCGATTTCGTCGGCGTGTGCGCACGGGCGGTCCGGAAAGGCAGACAGTTCCAGCAGAGAGCGAATGTCGTCCAGCTCAAAGCCCAACGCCCGTGCGTGCCGGATAAATGCGAGCCGGCGCACATCGTCATCTGTGTAGAGCCGGCGTCCACCCAGGCTGCGATCCGGGGGATCGATCAGACCCTCATCTTCATAGAAGCGAATGGTCGGGATTTTGAGGCCTGTCGCTTTGGCCACCGCGCCGATCGGGTGCATGCTTGCTCCTCTAGTAACTAGAGGAGTTAGAGCTTGGACTTGGGCCGCGCAAGTGTTGCGTGAGATGTGGCCAGGAGCGGATTGATGCAGGCTGAATTACGCCGCGCGTTTACCGAAGAAATGCGATTAGCGGACGTAGCGGAGGCCGAGAACGACGCCGAACGCGCCTTTCGGCATCTCGAACGCGCACACATCCTTGGGCAACGTTATCTTATCACGCACCTCACCACGCATTGGCGAATGTTGCGCGTGGCGCGCCGTAGAAATGACATCGCCGAGACGCGCGGCCAAGTGGCTCGTCTGCTCGCGGTCTTTCCCGGCTACGCCTTTGGTTGGATTCCAAAGGGAAACACAGGCGGGGCAAACGTATCGGCCACGGTCCCGATGGCGCTTCCACCCGATCTCGCACCGCTGCTGGCGGACTATAACGTATGGCGAGACGTTGCGATGAGGGCCGTCATTTGGGGCGCCCTCGCCTTCGCGGTGTTCGCCGCAATGCGCTGACGCTGCACTTTCACACAATTAATGCTTGCTCCTCTAGTGGCTAGAGCTTGTAGAGCCGAACGCGATGAATGCGATGACGCAAGATTTCCCTGCCCCACGTAACGAGGTGCGGCCATGAGCGACAATTGCGGTGCGTGCTGCGGCAAGGTTGGCCCCGCGCCAGTTGATCGGCGCACGCAACAGATTCTGTGGGTCGTGCTTATTGCCAATGCGGTGATGTTCGTCGTTGAGACCGTCGGCGGACACGCGACCGGTTCGCTTGCCCTTCAGGCCGATGCGCTGGATTTCGCCGCTGATGCCGCCACCTATGGCGTAACGCTTTGGGCGGTTGGCAGAGCGGCACTCGCGCGCACGCGTGCGGCTCTAATTAAGAGTGCGGCGATGTTGGGCATGGGTGGCGTCATCGGGGTGCTTGCCGTTGCAAAGCTCATGTCGCCCGTTGCGCCGGCTGCAGAGCCCATGGGCATCATCGGCGCGCTTGCGCTCGCTGTGAACCTTGGTGCTGTTATAATGTTACTCCGTTTCCGTGACGCGGATGCAAACCTGCGATCAGCTTGGATCTGCTCGCGCAACGATGCAGTGGGCAACGTTTTGGTCATACTCGCAGCTGCCGCCACTGCTGCGACAGCATCGCCCTGGCCAGATTTCGCTGTTGGCGTCATCATGAGTTTACTGTTCGTCAGCGGATCATGGGCTGTATTCAAGCAGGCTCGGCGCGAATCGTCGCCGGCGCTCGCAGTGGGATAAGGGTCGTGCAGGTTTCAAAGGGCATGAACTGGAGGCGCTGGGTTGCGATGCTCTGCATCGCGCTCCTGTCCTCCGTTGTGCTTGAAGAAGCTTCACCAGCTCACGCGGCCGAAGACATCGCCGAAGCGATGGCGTTTCTCGATACTGCTGACACACAGGATGCCGCCGTCGATGCAGCGTCTTCGGACTCTGAGCAATCGCCGGCAGGACAAACTAAGCCGGAGCATCATTGCTGCCCGGCTCATTGCGGCGGTGCGATTCCCGCCCTGAGCAGCGCAACGATCAGCGCGCGAACGACGATCAGCGTCTCTGCAGCGCTGACGACTGAGCACGTGCTGACGCGCGCGCCTAGCGGGCTTGAACGCCCCCCAAAACTCACCGCGATCATCTAAAACGCGCCGTGGGCTGTTCTGCGGCGCGTGATTTCTCACGCATCGCGGACAATTCATGCTCGATTCTCACCGTTCAAGACGGGGATCGGCGCGCATCTTGCGCCATCTCGTCACCGTTTCCCTCGGCGCGCTCGCTGCGACGCCCTTCATCGCGACGACCGCTTTAGCGCAGCAGCAGTCGGTGCTCACGCTGGACGGCGCAATCGATCGCGCTGTCGAAGCGGACCCCGGCATTCGTGCTGCAGCGGCGGGCGTCGACGCAGCGCGCGGCGGCGTCCGCCAAGCGCGCGTACGGCCCAACCCAGAACTCTCCGCTGAAGTTGATAATTTCAACGGACGCGATGATCTGCGCGGGTTCAGCGGGGCTGAAACCACCTTCTCGCTCTCGCAAGAGATCGAACTCGGCAACCAGCGCGGCGCGCGGATCCGTCTAGCGGATCGCGAACTGCATGGTGCTGAACTTGATCGCGTCCTGCGAGGGCTCGACCTGATCCGTGATGTTCAGATCGCCTATTACGACGCACTCGCCGCGCAAGAGCTCGTGCTCATCACGGAAGAGCGGCTTGCGACTGCGGAGGCTCTAAATGTCTCCGTGGCGCGACGTGTGAACGCCGCGCGCGACCCACTCATGGCTGGTGCGCGCGCAGAGGCCGGTCTTGCAGAGGCGCGGATCGCACTCACCCGCGCTCGTGCGGACGCTGCAACAGCGCGTGCGCGTCTCGCTTCGTTTCTCGGCGGCGATGACGGGTTTGCCCTCATACCAGCAGACTTCGCACTGCCCCGTGCAGAGGATCATGAGCACGACGCTTTCGGCGATACGAGCCCAGACCTCGCGCGCCTAGCAGTAGAGCGTGACCGGATGGGCGCGGCGGCCAGTGTCGAGCGCTCGCTCTCCTGGCAGAACCCCACGCTCAGCTTCGGCTATCGGCGCTTCGAGGATCGCAATGGCGACGGGGCGCTCGTGGCAGGCGTCTCAATTCCGCTCGGCGTGTTCAATCGAAACCAAGGCTCGATCGCGCGCGCTCGTGCTGACGAACGTCGCGCCGAACTAGAGTTGGAAGCCGGCCGCCGCGCTCTAACCCGTGAATACGCGGCGCTTGAGCGGGCGATCGCTGCTGACGCTGATGCGGTGCGCTCCACCGAGGACAGCGTCATCCCGCAAGCCGAACGCGCATTGGCGCTGGCGCAGGATGGCTATGATCGCGGCGCTTTCTCTTATCTCGACGTGCTTGAGGCGCAGCGCGCGCTCTCAGACGCCCGCCAATCCCGCGTCGAGTCCCTTCGTAACTTCCATTCCAACGAGGCCTCGCTTGACCGCCTCACGGCGCGCTTCGGCGAAGCGCTGCCCTTCCAGGAGCAACATCAATGAAAAGCTTCAGAATGAAGATTGCCGCAGCGCCCCTCGCACTCGTTGTGGCGCTTGGCCTGTCCGCGTGTGGCAATAGCGAAGCTGAGCCTGAAACCGCGACCGCAGAAGCCGGTCAAGAAGAAGGCGGCGAACACACCGAGGGCGAAGAAGGACATAGCGAAGAGGAAAGCGCGGCCGAACAGGTCACGATCACTGCTGCCGCTGCTGAAGCCTCCAATATCGGCGTCGCCGCCGCAGGACCAGGCGCTCTCGAGGAGACGCTCACGCTGACCGGCCGCATCATGCTGCAACCAAGCGCACGTGCGGAAGTGCACGCGCCCTACCCTGGCCCGGTTCGCGCGGTTCTGCGCAATGTTGGCGATCAAGTCCGGCGTGGCGAAACGCTCGCGCGCGTTGAAAGCGCTGAAAGCTTGCAGACCTACGCTATTGTCACGCCGATCGCTGGCGTCGTGTTGGATCGCCAGACCAATATCGGCGACGTCACAAGTGACCAGCCGCTCTTCGTGGTCGGCGATCTCTCGCGACTGCAAGCTGAGCTGAACGTCGCCATGCGCGACATCGGCCGTGTGCAGGCTGGTCAGCGCGTCTTCATTGCCGGCCTCGATGGGTCGAGCCGCATTGAAGCACAAATCACATCCGTGCTGCCCACCGCTGACGCGCATAGCCAAACCTTGATTGCGCGCGCGACGCTCAATGCATCGCAGGGATCTATCTTGCGTCCCGGCATGGCCGTGCGCGGCGCGGTCGTTACCACCGCTCAGCAGGCAGACATCGTTGTGCCGCGCGATGCTGTGCAGACGGTGGAGGGACGAACTGTCGTGTTCGTTCGCGTGGGTGAAGAGACGTTCGAAGTGCGTCCCGTCACTTTGGGTCGCGTTGGCGCAAACCAGGTCGAGATCACTGCCGGGCTTGCTGCCGGCGACGTCTACGTCTCCGAGAACGCCTTCCTCGTGAAAGCTGAGATCGGCGCGGGCTCTGCCTCGCACGACCACTAACGCGCGCCTTCAACCGATCACCGGAACTCTCACATGATCAGCCGTCTCATCGAACTCTCCGTGAAGGCCCGTTGGGCCGTCATGGCGATTGTCCTCATCGTCGCCGGCATCGGCGTCTACAATATCATGCGTCTGCCCATCGACGCGGTGCCGGACATCACCAACCGGCAAGTGCAGATCAACACCGTCGCGCCATCGTTCGGCCCGCTCGATGTTGAGCGCCTCGTCACCTACCCTGTCGAAACAGCGATGTCCGGCATTGTCGGCTTGCAAAGCACGCGCTCGATATCGCGCAACGGCTTTAGCCAAGTGACGGTCGTCTTTCGCGATAACGTCGACATCTATTTTGCGCGTCAGCAGGTGGCTGAGCGCCTAACGGCGGCGCGCGAGAGCTTACCTGACGGCGTTGAACCGCAGATGGGACCGATCTCGACCGGTCTTGGCGAAGTGCTGATGTGGACTGTCCACTACGCCGATCCCAATGCGGAAGGCGCGCGCGTCGCTGAAGGCGAGCCGGGTTGGCAGCCAGACGGCTCCTATCTCACAGTTGAAGGCGAACGCCTCACTGATGAAGTGGCGCAAGCTGGTTATCTGCGCACTGTTCAAGACTGGATGATCCGGCCGCAGATGCGCTCGGTCGCGGGCGTCGCCGGCATCGATTCCATCGGCGGCTACGAGAAGCAATTCGTCGTGGAGCCTG
>CAZILR010000057.1:10534-14374 GCA_964539995.1 uncultured Planctomyces sp. | reverse complement strand
CTCGATGACTCGACCCACCCTACGACTACGAAGACGAATGATTTGGCGTGAGGAGACAGCGATGAACTACACAGACTCACAAGCCGTGATCCGCGAGCCGGTCAACATCCTGTTGGTGGATGATCAGCCGGCCAAGCTGTTGACCTACGAATCGATTCTCGATGACTTGGGCGAGAAATTGCTCAAGGCCAATTCGGGAAAAGAAGCCCTGGCATGTCTGCTGAAGCACGACGTGGCGGTCGTGCTGATGGACGTGTGCATGCCGGAGATGGACGGCTTCGAGTTGGCGACGACGATCCGCCAGCATCCCCGCTTTCAGAAGACGGCGATCATTCTCGTGTCGGCGATCAATCAGACCGACCTCGATCGGCTCAAGGGCTATGACTGCGGGGCGATGGACTACATCTCGGTCCCTGTCGTTCCCGAAATCATGCGGGCCAAGGTTGCCGTGTTCGTGGACTTGTATCGCAAGACCCGTGATTTGCGGCGGCTCAATACCAAGCTCCAGCGGCAAGCTCATCTCCTGGACCAATCTCACGACGCGATCCTCGCCTGGCGACTCGACAACGGGATTGTCTATTGGAACAAAGCGGCCGAACAGCTTTATGGCTACACCGCCTCCGAAGCCTTGGGCCGTTCGAGCCACGATCTGCTCGCCACGCAGTTTCCGGATTCTTTGGACGAGCTGTTGAGCACCTTGAAGCTCAAGAACGAATGGGCCGGGGAGTTAATCCATCGTCACCGCGATGGACGGAGTCTGATGATCGAAAGCCGGATGCGGTTGGTGCAAATCGATACGACGGCTTTGGTGTTAGAAGCCAATCGCGACATCTCGCGGCGCAAAGAACTCGAGCGGGAAGTGCTGGATGTCGTCGCGATGGAGCAACATCGCATTGGCCAGGAACTGCATGACGGTGTTAATCAGGAGTTGTTCGCGCTGGATCTGATTACGACGGCGATGTCATTGCGGTTGGCGAACGTCTCCTCCGCCGAAGAGGCTCAGGCGACGAAGATCAGCGCCGGCCTGACGCGGATTCAGCGACAGATCCGCGCTCTGGCTCGCGGCCTCGTGCCGATGGAATTAGATCCGGAAGGACTGCGCGCGGCTTTGGTCGATTTGGCGGAACGTACCAGCGAAGGCTCTGGCATCGTCTGCAAACTCGAACGCTCGCCCGCCGTTCTGATTGAAGAAAGCATGGTGGCCACGCATCTGCTTTGCATTGCTCAAGAGGCGGTGCGCAACGCCGTGCGTCATGGCCGAGCGCGGAGCATCCGGCTCAGTTTGCGAGAAGAAGCCGGCCGCGTGATCCTGGCGATCCGAGATGATGGAATGGGAATGCCCGCCACATCGAACAAGCCGGAAGGGCTGGGGATCAGGCTGATGGAGTACCGCGCCAGTGTGATCGGCGGCTGGCTGACGATTGGCCCTGTGAAAGAAGGGGGCACGGTCGTGATGTGTACCTTGCCCGCGAAATCCAGAAATGGCGATCACGTCGCGGCCTTGAAAGCGGTGCCGCATTCTCCGAGGCCGGAAGTCGCAGTGCGGAAGTCGGCGGTTCCCGCGAATGTCGATCGCTCGCCTTGCCCGACGATCTGACAAACGGACAATGGCTACTTTCCCTTTGAAATCTCAAATCTCAGATTTCAAATCTCAAAACACGGGCGGCCGAGGGCGGCCATCCTACGATGTAGAAGCCGCGCTCCGATGGCCAATGAGATGACCAACATTTTGCTTGTCGATGACCAGCCCTCGCGGTTGCTCAGTTACGAGGTGATGTTGAGCGACTTGGGAGCGAACTTGGTCAAGGCTGGTTCCGGCAACGAGGCTCTGCAACTTTTGATGAAGGCGGAGTTCGCCGTCATCTTGCTGGACGTGAACATGCCAGGCATGGACGGCTTCGAGGCCGCGACGCTGATTCATCAACATCCGCGTTTCGAGCAAACGCCGATCATCTTCGTTACCGGAGCACACATCACCGATCTGGACCGGCTGCGTGGTTACAAGCTGGGAGCGGTGGATTACGTCTATGTCCCCGTTGTCCCGGAAATCCTGCGCGGCAAGGTCGCGGTGCTGGTCGAGCTACACCGCAAGAAACAGGAGTTGCAACGAGCAAACGAAGAACTCGCCGATGCCAACCGAGCTTTGCAAACCGAACTAGTCCAACAGGTCGCCACTCACGGGCAATTGCTGTTGCAAGCGGAAATCACGACCAACATGGCGGAAGGTGTGGCCTTGGTGCGCTCCAGCGATCGCACGATTGTCTATGCCAATCGGGGCTTCGAGCAGATGTTTGGCTACGAGCCGGGTGAACTCCTCCAGCATCCGATGGTCGCGCTGAACGTCTCCACGGAAAAGAATCTGTCCATCGTTCGTGAGATGACTGCGCGCCTGGAGCAGCTTGGAACCTGGCAAGGTGAGTTGCTGAATGTTCGTAAGGATGGCTCGCAGTTTTGGTCGCTCGCCAAGGTCTCGACCTTTGAGCATTTCCAATTCGGTCGCGTGTGGCTGAAGATTCACTCCGATATCACGGACCTCAAAGCCGCTCAGGAGCGAGCGCTGCAATCCGAACGATTGGCGGCGATTGGCGAGATGATTACCGGACTGGCTCACGAAAGCCGCAACGCTTTGCAGGGGAGCCAAGGTTGCCTGCAACGTCTGGCTTGGCGGCTAGAAGATCGCCCGGAAGCTTTGGACCTGGTGCATCGCGCGCAGCAAGAACTCGAACGCGTTGACCGGCTGCTCGACGATGTGCGCGGCTATGTGGCTCCGATCAACCTCAGCCGCGCGGAGTGCGACTTGGCGGGAATCTGGCGTGAAGCTTGGAGCACTCTGACGAATCAATTGGTCGAGCGTGACATCGGGCTGCGCGAACAGATTGACGTCCTGAATCGTCATTGCCTCGTGGACGGTTTTCGTCTGGAGCAGGTCTTCCGCAACATCTTGGACAATGCGCTGGCGGCTTGTTCTGATCCGGTGCGAATCACGATTCACGTTACTCAGGCCGAGCTTGCCGGTCATTCGGCCTTGCGGATTGGCATTCGAGACAACGGGCCGGGACTTGGTCCCGAACAACGCCGGAAGATTTTTGACGCCTTCTACACCACTAAGAAACGAGGCACCGGACTGGGCATGGCGATTTGCAAACGCATCATCGAGGCTCATGGCGGCCAAATCGCCGTCGGCCCGAACAGCCCTGGAGCGGAAATCCTCATCACTCTGCCGAGGCACGAAGCATGACTCAATCACTCCGCATCGTCGTCGCCGATGACGAACGCAATATGCACGAGTACCTGCAAGAAGCCTTGCCGCGTTTGGGACACGAGGTTGTCGGCGTCGCTCAGACCGGGCGCGAGTTGGTCGAACTCTGTCGTACAACGCATCCCGATTTGGTCATCACGGACATCAAGATGCCGGATATGGACGGCTTGGTGGCGTCTGAAGAAATCTGCCGCGAGACCCCCATTCCGATCATCGTCGTATCCGCTTACCACGACCCGCAGTTCATTGAGCGTGCGACTGAAAACTACGTTCTGGCCTATCTGCTCAAACCGATCCGTCAGCACGACCTCGAACCGGCGATCAGCCTGGCGATGCGGCGCTTCGAGCAATTCCAAACGCTTCGTCGCGAGACCACGGATCTGCGGCAAGCGCTCGACGAGCGCAAGATCATCGAGCGTGCCAAGGGACTGCTGATGAAACGAGAACGCATCGACGAACAAGAAGCCTTCCGCCGCCTGCAAAAGCTGGCGATGAATCAGAATCGCAAACTGACTGAAGTCGCTCAGATGGTCCTGTCCGTGAGCGACGCCTTCGAGCCAGGGCCGTCGAGATGATTTTCA
>CAZILR010000057.1:1952-10434 GCA_964539995.1 uncultured Planctomyces sp. | reverse complement strand
GAAGATAACCGGCGGCTCCGGCTTGCAGAACGTGCGGCATGTATTCATCGGTCGCATACATCGAGAGGATGAGGACACGCGCGTTCGGAGATATCTTGGTGACACAGACAGTCAGTTCCAGCCAGTTGATGTCGGGCATCCCGATGTCCGTCAGAAACAACAGATTCGGCGGCTGGCGTTCGACCAACGCCAGCGTCTCGCGGCCAGTACGGGCTTCTCCGATGATTTCGATCTCGGCGATCCGTTCCAGCATCGCGCGAATTCCAGCGCGGACAACGGTGTGGTCGTCCGCGATCACTACGCGGATCGCCATGACGAATCCTTACGAACTCAGGGAATCAAAGCGGCTCCCGAAAGCAGGAACGACGTTTCAAGTCGGCTGTCACTTTCCGGAGCCGCCCTCACACGTTTGACATGCGGGCAGCGACACAGTGGAGAGGACTGTTAGGTGCCAGGTGCTGGGGCCGGAGCTTGTTCAACCGGCGGCGGAGCGGGAGCGGCTTGTTCAGCCGGGGCTGGCGGAGCCGATCCATTCATCGGTCCTTGAATGGCGCACGCTGCTTGAGCGCCGCAGCAGGTGGCCTGTGGCTGGCAACAACTCGTCGGTTGATAGCTCACCTGATAGTTCTGGTAGCAGCAGGATCTCCGAACTTTGCAGCAGTGTCTGGCCTGAGCTTCCGTCACGAAGAGAGTGAGTCCGAGCATCGGGATCAGACACGCCAGAGAAAAGAGTTTTCGAGTCATGACATTTCCTTTTGACAAGTGACATCGGTAACGCACACACCAGAGCCTCAACAGCGAGGCCCACAAGTCCAATTGGCCACGGGCAGAGGTCCGTTATTTGAGGCTCGCTCGGTAATAGACCTCGATTTCCTCCGCCCAGTTGGGATCGCCGAGATTTGGGAATCGAGACTTGTCGAATCCCGGCGCGTTCTTGAGTCGCTCTTTGTCCACATCCAACACAAAGTGGAATTTGTCCTTCGTGTCGTTCTCGTATTTGACTTTGAAGGAATCCCAGGGGATCGCGAACCATTTGTCCCCAACGCCGAGAAAGCCTCCAAACGAGAGGACCGCGTAGTTCACCGATCCTTCTTGAGGATCAAAGACGATGTCCTCAATCTTTCCGAGATTCTCGTCCGCCAGATTCTTGACCGCGGTTCCGATCGCCTTGCTGGACCGGATGGCTACCACCGCTGTTCGACGTTCGGCGGAGTCCTGAGTTCGTTTGATTTGGACTCCGTCTTTGTTGACCTTGATCGACAGATTGTCCTTGCTGGGGCGCGCCACGATTTCCGTGGCGACTGGCTTGCCCGACTGCTCGCCCAACGTGACGTTGATGACGTCACCTTTCTTCAGATCGTCGAGCTTGGCCGTTTTGCCGTCGCGAGTGATCTTGGCGTTCGTCGCCACCGTGTGGCTGTGCTGATTGCTGCCGTCCATGTCGGTCATGGTCAGCTTCCCTTTGCCCGCCTCGACCACCTTGCCCTCGTGCTTGTCAGCAGCCAGAGCCAGGACCGCCAGGCAACCGCTCAAGGCCACGACGGCCAAGAGCAGCGAAGTCCTTCGATGAAACATGATCCTCTACTCCTTGCAATGAGACAGATTGAACCAACGGCGGCACCAATCGCTCGCCGTCACAATCACCACCGTCGCAGGTCATTCCAGTCTTTGATCTAAAGACCGGAATGACCTGACGGAGTCACGCTCCAGAACATCAACCCCAAGATTGCCAACAGAACGAGCGAAAGCACGAGGTTGTTCTGCCACGACACATCGTGGTCCAGGCAGGGCTTCGCACCGGATGCGATCCGCCGAACGCGCAAAGAACTCGCCGCCTTCCATGAGTTGTGTAAGGAATCCATTCTGCACCTCGGTTCTAAATCGCTAGTTCGAGATCGAGACAGGCTTCAATCGCGCTGATGATGGCGGCTTGGATGCTCAATTCATCCACGTCATCAACCAAGTTCAGCAGGTCGGCGTCGAAGCCGAGCAACGCGGCCACGCCTAACCCGAACACCGTGGAGTTGTCGAACAGATCGGTGCCGAGGCCGCCATCGACTTTGATGGTCGCGCCGACCGCCACGACAACCGTTCCAATGTCCGCGACGTCGTCGCCGGCTCCCAGATTCACATCCGCGTTGCCGCCGAGGTTGAGCAGATTGCCGATGACCCGGTCGTTTCCGCTTCCTGTATTGACCGTCGTTTTGCCGGTGACGCTGACATCCACTGCGCTCAGGTCATCGTTGCCGCTGCCACACAGAACCTTGAGATCGCGGCCGATCTCCACGGTGACGGCGGCGATCACATTGTCGCCATCGCCAGCCTCGACGGAGCAATCGCGGCCCACATCAATTCCCGCCAAGCCGATCACATCGTCGCCCAATCCACCGATCACTTTCACGTCGGTATTCACGGTGAAAGCGGCGTCCGCGAGACCCAACGGAGTCAAATCGAGTGCCGTCGTGATCGCGAACTCGGTTCCCGCGACGAGGCAATCATCTTCGTTGCCCAGATTCGCCGTGAAGCTGCCGTTCACGAGGATGGAACCCGCAATGGCAACAACTTCGACATGGTCCGAGTTCGCCCCCGTGTCGATCTTCAAATCTTTATTGACCGTGACTTCGCCGTTCGCCTGGATCGACACATCGTCGCTTCCCAGGCCCGTGGTGATGTTGACCTCGCCGGTCACTCCCAAAGAACCCGTTGCCGTGATGCTCACCTCGTCGCTGCCGCTGCCGCAGTCGATCTTCAGGTTCTTGCCAATCACGTTCTCCGGAGTAATCCCCAGGCCAGCATCAACGCCGAAGTTCAAGCTGACGTCGTCGCTGCCGTTGCCGGTGTTGATGTTGAGTTCGCCGCTGACATTCATTTGCTCGGTCAGAGTGACGTGGTCGCCGTCGTTTCCGGTGGTGATTCGCAAGTCGCTATTCACCGTCAGCGAGCCGGCGGCACCTTCCACGATCACACGGTCACTTCCATTGGCCGTGTCGATCTTCACCATTCCCTGGAAGACCAGCGCGGTGGTGGCATTCGTGATGTGCAAAAGGTCGCTGCAATCGCCGGTGTTGATCGTCGTCGCTCCGCCGACCGCGAAGGCATCGAACATCCGCAGAGTGACCGAATCACTGTCATCGCCGGTGTTGATGCTGAGTGTTTTCTGAAGCTGCGTCTCGCCGTTGAAGTTGGCGGAAATCTCATCTTCACCCGCTCCGGTGTTGATGCTGACGTCCCCTTTGACCGTCATCGCTTGCAGGGCCAAGCTGATCGAGTCCACGTCGTCTCCGCAGTTGACGTTGACTAGGCCATTCACCAGCAGAGTGCCGTTGGCCTCAACGCTCAACGAGTCGCTGCCGCTGCCCGTGTCGATCTTCAGGTTCGTGCCGATCAGATTATCCGGCGAACCTTCTGGGACATCGACGCCCGTTTTGAGCACCAGGCTGGCCGTGTCGCTACCGTTTCCGGTGCTGACGTTGAGTTCGCCGTTGACCGTCACTTGTTCTTCCAAGGTGACTTGGTCGTTGTTGTTCCCGGTGCTGATTCTCAGATCTTTGGTGACGGAGAGACTGGCCCCTTCGAGGGTGACTCGGTCGCCCCCGTTTCCGGTGTCGATGCTCAGGCGGCTTAGGAAGCGGAGCGCGACGCCGTCATTTGAGAGACGCACGATATCGTCGCAATTCCCAGTGTTGATGGTCGCATCGCCCTGCACGGTGAAGGAATCGTCCATGCTCAGTTCGACGGAGTCACATTCATCGCCGGTGTTGATGTTGAGCGTCTTCTGGAAGTCCGTCGCGGCATGGAAGCTCGCGGAAACTTCGTCCTCGCCGTCTCCGGTATTGAGATTGGCGTTGCCTTTCACCGTCAGTGCGTGGAACCCCAGGCTGACAGAGTCGCCGTCATCTCCGGTCGTGACGTTGAGATTCTTTTGCAGCATGACGTCACCATCGGCCGACACGACGATCGAATCGTCTCCGATGCCAGTGGTGATGTTGGCATCCCCCTTCACGTCGAGCGAAGCATCACTGCTGAGATTGAACTCGCAGTGATCGTCCCCCTCGCCCATGTCCACGTTCAGTTTGTTACCGATTTGAACGGCGACACCGGAGATGTTGACGGCGGCATGGTCGTCGCCACCCTTCAAGTCCAGCTTGAAGTCACCGGACACAGACGTCGCCGCCGAGACACTGACGGCCTCCTCCGCAGCGTGGACGACCGCGCCGATCTTTACTTTGGTGTTGGCGTGACCGGTGACGCGGATGCCGTCGGAGGTCACGTCAATCGAGACGTTGTTGTCGTTGTTGTCGCCCGTCACGACGACGCTGCCGCCGACCATCGCCACCGTGACCGTCCCGGTGGGCAGGGCACGGCGTTCCAAGGACTGGACCTCGCCAACCTGCTGGGTCACGAATTTCCGAAGATTGCGGCGCGTGTGCTTGCGATGAAAGAACATGACTCTTCTCCTTGAAAGTAAGGTCTTGCAGTTCGTGATGCCCAAGACGGGCACCGCGATGTTGGGACTTCCACAAGGCTGAAGGCTGATCCTGTCCTCCATCACCGCCGTAGGACGGCACAAAAGTCCGATTGGCAATCCACACCAATCCCGAAACTCGAATCCCTGAATAACAAGCGAATCATTTCCATTAGCTGGCAATGCGATGGCCAGCAGCTTCAATGCGTCGTGGCCAAGTCCAATTCGCAAATGGTGTCGCTCAAGTCGGCCAAGTCCGATCCAAACGCATGGCTCAAACAGGCATCCTGTTCGAGCCGTTGATAAACCTCTTCACGGTGAACCGGCACGTCGCACGGGGCGGAAATCCCCAAGCGGACCTTCTTGCCGACGACTTCCAGAATCTTGATTTCGACTTCGTCCGCGATGCGAATCTGCTGACCAACTCTGCGAGCGAGAACTAACATGATCGACGGCTCCTTGTTTGAGGCGAGTAACCGAGAACCTGGAAAAAGGGTTGCACCTTCTCTGTTGTGACTGGCCGATTACGCGAGCGCTGGTTGCTCAGCGCTGACCACCGCGCTCTCGTCGGGCAGGCGAACGAACACTTCCAACTCGTTCTGAATCACCACGCCCTGGAGACGAAACTGGACCAACGTTTGCGCGACCTGCTTTTGGTAATAGCTGGGGACACGCCCGGTGAGCGTGAGCGCGCCGTTACGAAACTCGCACACGACTCGACGCAAATCGGCATAGCTGGAACGCCGCAACTCAGCAGCGGCTTGGGCCACCACCGCACGACCCTCCGGCTCCTGTTTCCGTGGGCGAGGGCTTTCCAAACCAGATGTCATCGTTCGCTCGTTCCACATGCTGTTCCTCCATTGAATCAAGTGACTCACTGCGATGAGCATTGCTTGTGAAACATGAGAGTCCGCAAGCGTGAGAGTCTTTTACCAACTGCCTCTCGCGCTGAAAGTCGTCAAATCCGCGATTCGATTTGGGGCGATTCTCCCAAGGCCATGTAGCGGATTTCGTGACAGCCATAATTAGGCAAGTCGGATGGCGCGAGATAAGATCGCTTGTCAGCGAGGATGTGCGTGCTCACCGTCTCCGTGCTTCAGGGATTCGCGATGGCCAAGAAAACGAACTCGAAACGGCCATCGCCTGCGGCGAAATCCCGCAACAAGAACGGCGCGAGAAAGAAAGTCGTGAGCAAGAATCCCGTTCGCGTTGAAAATCCCGTCTCCGTTCAACGCTCGCCCGATGTTCGTCCTCAAGCTGCGGCGGCGCAGAAGCAGCCTACGCGGATCATGATTGTGGACGACCATGAGCTGATGCGCTACGGCTTGAAAGAACTCATGGCGGGTCAGCCTGACCTGACCGTCTGCGGCGAAGCGGCGGATCATCAAGATGCTCTGCGAACATTCGAGGAGACGGCTCCCGATCTGATGATCGTCGATGTCTCGCTGAAAACCAGCAACGGCTTGGAGCTGGTGAAGACGATCAAGGCCAAACGCCCCGGTGCTCGCATCATCGTATTGTCGATGTTCGACGAAAATCTCTACGCCGAACGAGCACTGCGAGCCGGCGCGGTGGCGTTCGTCAGCAAGCAGCAACCCAGCCGGGCGATCCTCGACGCCATTCGCACGGTTTTGGCCGGCGAAATCTATTTGAGCGATAAGATGACTCGCGATCTGCTCCAGCGCGCCGTCGGTCAGCACGCCACTCCGCCCACGTCTCCGATTGAGTTGTTGTCAGACCGCGAACTGGAAATCTTCCAACTGCTCGGCACTGCCTCTTCGACGGCTCAGATCGCCAAGACGCTGCACCTGTCCGCGAGCACTGTGGAAACCTATCGCACACGGCTCAAGACCAAACTCAATGTCAAAAGCACGGCGGAACTCGTGCGGCAAGCGACCGTCTGGATGATGGAGCACGGCTAACACATTTTCGTGTGCGCATCACCGCAGATTTCGGCGCAGCGGACTGTCGATCACGACTTGCTGGCGTAGCATGGCTCAACCCCGCGATGCGGAAAGCAGACCCTGGCGAATCCTCGGCCGCACGTTTCCGCCGGTCGCCGATTGTTCGGCGATCCGGTATTCGCGGGGCGTTCTTTGAAACAACGCCAGCGACCGAAAATTCCCTCGCGACGTGAAATGGTGATTCGGGACGTCTCCCTTCCTGCTCCATTCCACCTGCCGGCGCAATGTCGGATCGCGGGGGTTCTCGCTCTACGACGAATGCGAACGAGGCAGCTTTCTGGCTCCATGCATCCGATCGTGGCCCTGACGGAAGACGCGCAGGGCATGTGCGGCGAGACCAATGCCCCAACCGCCCAGAACCCAATAGAACCACAGCTTGTCGGTCCCCGTCAGAACGTCCAGCGCGCAGAGAGCCGCATTGACGACAAGATAGATCACCAGATGCTCGTAAAATTCTCTACGCATCTGCCGAACGCCGTGTGATGCGTTGTTATGGGTTGCAGTCATGGCACACCTCATTCTCGTGGTAGTTCGGAGACCACATCGCGGCGACGATTTCTTCCCAGGTCCAATCCTCGACGAACGCTTCTAGCTTGAGTCCGGCATGTCCTTCGGCAAATTTGAGCGAGAGCAGGCACTCTTCGACAGTTGTCTGAGCACTCTCCGCAATCGACGGCAATGGGATCCCGCGACGCAGACAATCCCGCACCGCGCGTCCTACAAACAAATGCCAATCCGCATCTGAGAGTGGTTTGGCGGTCAATGTCTCCAGAAGGTCTTGCGGGACGAACAAGAGGATTGTCATAACCGTCCTCCTCACGAAGATCGCATTTTTCGTGCATGGAAAGTTGCTCAACGGTGACTGGGTTTCCGCGAGATCGTTCCCTTGCGCGGTCGCAAGCAGTGTGCCGTAGCAGCGGTTGAATCCGAGCGAAGCAGCCAGCCAATCCGCACGCAGCACGAGATCATCAACGGAGTTACCTGCCGTTCAATCTCAATGAAGGTTGCGACACTCTGCGGTCGCAGGCGCGCCGATGTTGGTCTGTGGCGAACCACTTCGAACAGAAAACGACCAGTCTCTCGCGCGGCGACGCGGCTCGTCCATTTCTTCGGTCGCCAAGCTAACTGCCTTCATCGTTGAGTCTTGCCGCCGATTTCCAAGTTGTGGGCGGGGCGGCCCGTCGCTTGCGGAAAGAGGCCGCGTCACAAGTTGTTGGTGACGAACTATGCAATCTTCGTGAGGAGGAGGAATCATGACGCAGGTACTCGCAATCATTCTCGCAGGAGGCAAGGGAGATCGGCTTAGTCCGCTCACACGAGATCGGGCCAAGCCCGTGGTTCCGTTCGCGGGGATTTATCGAATCATCGACTTTGCTCTTTCCAACTGCGTCCACAGCGGCCTGCGACAAGTGTTTGTGCTCACGCAATACAAGTCGATGAGCTTGGACCGGCATCTGCATCAAGCTTGGAGCAGCTTCCCGCGCGAGTGGGGTGAATTCATCGACGTGCTGCCGCCGCAGCAACGAATCGGCGAGCATTGGTATCGAGGAACCGCCGATGCCGTGTATCAGAATCTGGAAGCGATTCGGAGAACCAACGCCGATCATGTTCTGATTCTGTGCGGCGACCACATCTACAAGATGGACTATCGCGACTTGCTCAATGAGCACGCGGCATCGGGGGCCGACGTGACGGTCGGCTGCATTCCCGTGCCGCTCGATGATGCTTCGAGCTTCGGGATCATGCAGGTCAGCCAGGATTGGCGGATCACCGATTTTCATGAGAAGCCGGCGCATCCGAAGCCCATGCCGGACGCTTCGGATCACTGTTTGGCGTCGATGGGCATCTACGTTTTCGACACGACGTTTCTGCTCGAACGGTTGTCTCGCGACGCCCAGGAGTCCCGATCGGCGCACGATTTCGGCAGGAACATCATTCCCAGCCTGATTCGGTCGCATGATGTCCGAGCTTTTCCGTTCCATGATGCGACGGGCAACAGCGCGTACTGGCGAGACGTCGGCACTCTCGATGCCTACTACCAAGCCAACATGGA
>CAZILR010000057.1:0-1852 GCA_964539995.1 uncultured Planctomyces sp. | reverse complement strand
TCGGGAGTCGTCGTGATCTCCAAAGGGACGATCGTGGGACGAATGCCGAAGCCACGAACGACAGACAACCGCTCTGTTCAAACTCGGAGTGGCGGCAGCGGTGAGATGAACTCAGCAACCGCCGTCGGAGCGAACTCGGCAGCGCAACTGGAGTAGGGTCGAAGTCAGAGGAGACGAATCATGAATTGGGCATTGCGGGTTGGCCGCGTCAGAGGCATTGAATTGTTCGTCCATTGGACCTTTCTGATTGTGGTCGGGTGGATGGCGATTGCATCTGTCTTCTCTGGACAGGCTCTGCTCACGGCGCTGGCCGGCGCGGGGTTGCTGTTGTCGATCTTCGCGTGCGTGGTGTTGCACGAGTTCGGACATGCGTTGGCTGCCGAGCGATACGGCATCCGCACTCTGGACATCACGCTGTTGCCGATCGGTGGCATCGCTCGGCTGGAACGAATGCCGGATGACCCGCGAGAAGAACTGTGGGTGGCTCTGGCTGGTCCGGCCGTGAATGTGGCGATCGCCGCCGGGCTGTGGATTGCCTCTGGCCTGCTTCAAGCACTCGCTCCCTCCTCCGAGGTCATTGCGGTTTGTGCCCACTTTCTGACTCAACTGATGTGGGTCAACGTCGGGCTGACGTTGTTCAACATGCTGCCGGCGTTTCCTTTGGATGGAGGCCGAGTTCTGCGTTCGCTCTTGGCGTTGCGTTTGGAGCATGTCGAAGCCACTCAATTTGCCGCATCCCTCGGCAAAGCCTTTGCGATTCTGATTGGACTTGTGGGTTTGTTTTCCAACTGGTGGCTGCTGGTCGTGGCCCTCTTTGTGTACTTCGGAGCGGATCACGAGGCACAACTGGCCGAGGCGCGGGCGGCTCTGCGAGAGACGACCATTCGCAACGCCATGCTGACTCAGTTTCTTGTGTTGACCCGCAACGACACCTTGGAAACGGCGGCCAACGAGTGGTTCGATTCCATGCAACCGGACTTTCCCGTGGTGGATCACGGCCGGCTCGTCGGAGTCCTGGACTGCGGCCACTTGATGAAAGCACTGGCTGAGAGTGGACCCGAAGAGCATGTCGGCAACGTGATGGAACGGGATTGGCCGGCCGTGGAGGACAGCGACGTGCTCGAGACCGCGTTTGAAAAACTTCGCGAAGACAACCACGCCTCACTTCCGGTCATGCACAACGGGCGCTTGGTCGGCGTGGTCACGATGCAGAGCATCGGCAATTGGATGCAGGTGCATTCGGTCCCGGATGAAAGCGCGTCATTCACTCACGAACTGACAGGAAGAAGTCACTGAGACGCTCTCATGGATTGGACAGACCTGGATCGCCAGAGGCGTGAGGCGGTTCCGGTGCGCGTGTCAGCAAACAGGAACGGAGGCCACGGCTCAAACTCAACGCCCCGTGTGAGGAGGTTCCCATGATTACGCTCAAACGAATTCTGGTTCCCACGGATTTCAGCGAGACGTCCGAAGTGGCGTCAAAATACGCCCGCGCGTTAGCGGCTGTCTTCAAAGCCGACCTGCACCTGATGCACGTCTTAGAGAATCCGTACCTCGCGTACGACCCCATGTCCTTCATGCCGCCACCCAACTTCTTTGAGGAGCTGGAAGCGCAGACTCGCGAGCGGTTGAAGCAGCTTCTGGTGTCTTGGGAGCCGCTGCAACCTCACGTCGAGATCGTGGCTACGCGAGGCTCGGCGTTTGTCGAGATCATCCAGTATGCCAAGGAGCACAACATCGATTTGATCGTGTTGGGCACCCACGGCCGAGGACCGATCGCCCACATGCTGATGGGCAGCGTCGCGGAAAGGATCGTCCGCAAAGCCCCGTGCCCGGTGCTGACCGTGCGACA
>CAZILR010000056.1:0-14556 GCA_964539995.1 uncultured Planctomyces sp. | reverse complement strand
ACGCTCACCGGCACCACGACCAGCAGCGATCCGGCGGTCGGTCACGGCATCAGCTTGGGTTCGAGCGGCACGGCGACCTTGACGCTGACCGGCTCGCAAAACACGTTCGTCGCCAACTCGATGGACGTCTCGGCGACCGCCACGATCAACGCGGGAAGCAACACGGTCAACCTGCGTCAGAAGGCGACGGACGGCAGCATCGCGATCGACCTCGGAGCGGCCGACTCGGCCACGGTGCTCGGCCTGACCGACGCGGAACTCGATCGAGTCACTGCCGGGACAGTCAACATCGGCAACTCGAACAGCGGGACGATCACGGTCAGCGCGGCGATCACTCACGCGAACAATCTGTCGCTGACGACCGGAGCGGGGATCACGGTCAATCAGGCCGTCACGATGGCGAGCGACAAGAACTTCTCGGCGACCACGACCAGCACAACGGCGGGGATCAGTCTGGCAACGACGAACTCGGACATCAGTGCCAGCGGTTCGGGCACGCTGGCGTTGACGGCGACTCGCAACATCGCGTTGGGCAGCGGTTCCAGCCTGACGACGGTGAACGGCAACCTGGACTTGCTCGCCAACTGGACGACCACAACGAGCGGCAGTTTTGTCGGCATTGATGTCCTCAACGGCTTGATTCAGGCGACTGGAACGGGAGCGGTGACGGTTCAAGGCAAGGGAGGCAATGACTCCAGTGGCAGCCAAACCGGTGTGCTGGTCCGCGGAGGAGGCGACATCATCGGTGGAGCCGGTGGGTTGCTGACTGTGGATGGTCAAGGCGGGAGCAGCACGGGCATCAAGAACTATGGCGTCGTTGTCACCGATTCCGGTTCCACAGTGACAACTGCGACCGTCAATGGCAGCAATGTCAAAGTGACGGGAACGGGTGGCGGCAGTGGAACCAGTCAGGAAAATAACGGCGTGCTTGTGATCTCTTCTGGACGGATCACGGCAGGTGGAACCGGAACGGTGACGGTCGAGGGAACCGGGGGCAACGTCAGCGGGAACTACAACAGCGGTGTCGCGGTCTCTTCGACCTCTGGGCCGGGGATCACGTCGTCAGGAGGCAATGTCTCCGTCAAGGGGACCGGCGGCGGAACTGGAACCAGTTCGGAAAATCACGGCGTGGCAGTGGTGAGTGCGGGGCTGATCTCGGCGGGTGGAACCGGGACCGTGACGGTCGAGGGCTTCGGCGGGAACACCAGCGGATCGGGGAGCTACAACATCGGTGTCGTCGTCTTGTCGATCTCTGGAACAGGAATCACCTCGACGGGAGGCAATGTTTCCATCACTGGCACAGGTGGCGGCGGTGGTAACAGTACGAACAACAGTGGTGTCACCATCTCGGCATCGAGCACGGTCTCCGCTGGCGGCAGTGGATCGACGGTGACCATCATCGGCCAAGGTGGAAACTCGACGGGAGGCAGTAACGATGGCATCCTGATCAACAATTCAACGGTCACTTCAAGTGGTGGCGATCTCTTCCTCACCGGAACGCCCGGAACAAGTTCCGGAGTGGGCCTGAAGATCGAGCCTTCCGCGACCATCAGCACGCTCACGAACGGCGGCACGGTCACGCTCATCGGTGACAGCATGAGCATCGACGCTGCCGCCACGATCAGCGCTCAGAGCGGCAGCAGCGTCACGCTGCGACAGAAGTCCAACGGAGTCGCCATCAATCTCGGCGGTGCTGACGCCGCCAGCACACTCGGCCTGACCGACGCGGAACTCGATCGAGTCACCGCCGGGACGGTCAACATCGGTGACGCGAACAGCGGGACGATCACCGTCAGTGCGGCGATCACTCACGCGAACAATCTGTCGCTGACGACCGGCGCGGGGATCACGGTCAATCAGGCCGTCACGATGGCGAGCGACAAGAGTTTCTCGGCGAGCGCAGTCAGCACGATCAATCTGGCGACGAGTAATTCCGACTTTTCAGCGACCGGCACGGGAACGATCAGCCTGACGTCAGCGCGAGACATCGCACTGTCGAGCGGTTCGAGCGTGACAACGGTGAATGGAAATTTGTTGGTCAGTGCCAACCAGCAGACAATTCCCACCTCGGGCGATTTTGTCGGCGTCACGGTCACGAGTGCAGTCATCCAAAGCACTGGCAGCGGCAACGTGACCGTCTTGGGCAAGGGAGGCGAAAGCACCAATGGTGAGGACCACGGAGTTCACATAAACGGCTCCACGGGAATGGTCGCCACGATTTCCGCACAGAATGGGAACGTGACCGTCACGGGGATCGGTGGTGGCAGCGGTGGTGCGAACAGCAACTACGGTGTCTACGTCGATGGACACTCGCTGGTCTCCACCATTGGGGCCGGCCATGTTGTGATGACGGGAACCGGTGGAGTCACGACTGGCTTCAGCAACATCGGAGTGCGGGTCTCGAGTACCAATTCGGTGGTCTCCAGCGTCGGAGGCGACATCTCTATGACCGGCACAGGAGGCGGGACATCGGGAAGCGCGGGATACAACAACATCGGTGTGGCTCTGACCTACAGCGGCGTGCAAATCCTCGGCTCGGCGACTGGAACGGTTGCCGTCACCGGACATGGTGGATTGGGAAATGGAACCTCCAACCACGGAATTGAGTTATTCAATGACATCGTGGTCCAGTCCGGAGGCGACATCACCTTGACGGGAACCGAAGGTGAGGGGACCAGCGGTTACGCGATCCGGATGTATGACAACGGCGGCACGGTCTCCACCACGGGAACGGGCAACATCGCACTGGTTGGCGACAGCCTGTTGATCGGCAGCGGCATGGTGATTGACGCGGAAACGCGAACCGTCTCACTGCGACCACTCACCAATGGTGATGCGATTGATCTCGGTTCGTCTTCCGATCCCATCGGCGGACCACTCGGCCTGACCGATGCGGAACTCGACACCATTACTGCCGGGACGGTCAATATCGGCAACACGAACAGCGGGACGATCACCGTCAGTGCGGCGATTACTCACGGCAACAATCTCGTGCTGACGACCAGTGCGGGGATCACGGTCAATCAGGCCATCACGATGGCGGCCGACAAGAATTTGTCGGTCACTTCGACCAGCACGACGGCGGGGATCAGTTTCGCCAATGCGTCGGCGGACTTGACCACATCGGGCACAGGTACGCTCTCGGTGATCGCGACACGCCAGATCGACATCGATGGGGCCAGTCTGACGACCGAGAACGGCGATCTGACCGTGAGCGCGAACGCGGCGGGTACGACGGGTGGTGCGTTCACGGGGCTGAGTCTGGTCAATGGAGCCACGATTTCCTCATCGGGAAGCGGCGACATCGAAGTGATCGGTCACGGTGGTGCTGCTGGTGGTGATGGTGTTTTCAGCATCTTTGGAGGTTCGATTCTCTCGACGGGGACCGGGGCCATCGCGGTGACGGGAACTGGCGGAGGCGGAGCTTCGGACAGTCGCGGAGTCTTTCTCTTCATATCCGCGAGGATCAGCTCGGTCGCGGGCGACATCACGGTGGTGGGCCAGGGCGGCGGGGGTACGGGCAACAACAATCACGGTATCTGGCTGACCAGCGGCGGGACGATTGAGTCCACCGGAGCGGCCGACATCACGGTGATTGGCTCGGGCGGGACGGGAGGCGGAGACTACAGCAGCGGTGTGAGTATCTCCGGTGGCAGCATTCGAGGGACGGGTACGAGCAGCGGTACGATCTCGGTGACGGGGACAGCAGGATCGGGGGCGAACTCCTATGGCTTGGAACTGGCGGCGACGGGTTACACCGCCATTCAGTCGAACAACGAAGCCATCACGATCATCGCCGACAGCGTTTCGATGACTCCATCGATCAACGCTGGAACGGGAACCGTGACGTTCCGTCAGAAAACCGCCGGAACCGCGATCAATCTCGGTGGTGCGGATGCCGCCGGAGTTCTCGGCCTGACCGATGCCGAACTGGACCTCGTCACCGCCGGGACGGTCAACATCGGCAACGCGAACAGCGGGACGATCACGGTCAGTGCGGCGATCACTCACGCGAACAATCTGTCGCTGACGACTGGTGCGGGGATCACTGCCAATCAAGCCATCACAATGGCTGTGGACAAGAATCTGTCGGTCACTTCGACCAGCACGACGGCGGGGATCAATTTCGCCAATGCGTCGGCTGACTTCGCCACGTCAGGCACAGGCACGCTCTCGGTGACAGCGACGCGCCACATCGAACTTCTCAATGGAGCCAGCCTGACGACCGTGAACGGCAATCTGACGGTGAGCGCGAACGCGGCAGGCACGACGGGCGGCGCGTTCACAGGGATTACCGTGATCGACAATTTCGGTGCCATCATTTCCTCAACGGGAACCGGCGACATCGTAGTCATTGGTCATGGTGGGACGGCAGGTGGTGATGGTGTTTATGTGCAAGATGCACGAATTCTCTCGACAGGAACCGGGACTATCGCGGTGACGGGAACCGGCGGTGGCGGAGCTTCGGATAATCGCGGAATCTTTTTCAACTTATTTGGGAGGATCAGTTCGGTCACGGGTGACATCACGGTGACGGGCCAGGGTGGCGGTGGCGCGGGCACGCTGAATCACGGTGTCTGGCTGATCAACGCCGGGGCGATTGAGTCCACCGGAGCGGCCGACATCACGGTGATTGGCTCGGGCGGCACAGGAGGCGGAGACTACAGCAGCGGTGTGAGTATTGCCGGTGGTGGCATTGTCGGAACGGGTACGAGCAGCGCTACGATCACTGTGACGGGGACCGCCGGATCGGGAGCGAATTCCTATGGCTTGGAACTGGCGGCGACGAGTTACACCGCCATTCAGTCGAACAACGAAGCCATCACGATCATTGCGGACAGCGTCTCGATGACTCCATCGATCAACGCTGGCACGGGAACCGTGACGTTCCGTCAGAAGACCGCTGGAACCGCAATCAATCTTGGTGGTGCGGATGCCGCCGGAGTGCTCGGCCTGACCGATGCCGAACTGGATCTCATCACCGCCGGCACGGTCAACATCGGCAACGCAAACAGCGGGACGATCACGGTCAGTGCGGCGATCAGTCACGCGAACAACCTGTCGCTGACAACCGGAGCTGGGATCACGGTCAACGATGCCGTCACAATGGCGAGCGATAAGAACTTCTCGGCGACGACAACCAGCACCACGGCGGGGATCAGTCTGGCCACGACGAACTCGGACATTGCGGCGACCGGTACGGGAACGATTTCGTTGACGGCCGCTCGCAACGTCGCACTGGCGAGTGGTTCAAGCCTCACGACCGCCAACGGCAATTTGACCGTGAACGCGAATCAGCAAGTCACTCCGACAACCGGCAACTTTGTCGGCGTGGATGTCAACAGCGGGCTGATTCAAGCGACGAGTACGGGCGTCGTCACGGTGCAAGGCAAAGGTGGCAACGACAGCAGCGGCAGCCAGATCGGTGTGCGAGTTCAAGGGGGCGGCGACATCCTCGGTGGGACGACCGGGACTGTTTCGGTGGTCGGCGTGGGTGGCGCGGTCACTGGTGGTGGAGGACAACAAAACGCAGGCGTCGTGGTCACGGGATCGGGAAGCACGATTTCGTCCACGGGAGCCAACGTGCAAGTGACCGGATCCTCGACGGCCACAACGGGGGCCAGCGTTGGAATCTTTGTCGATGCGAGTGGACAAATCACGGCTGGCGGCAGCGGCGGTGTGACCGTCGGAGGAACAGGCGGAGCCGGAGGGGGCGATTCGGGAGTTCTGCTGGGAATCGGGGGCAAGATCACGTCAGGCGGTGGCAATGTCGTGGTGCAGGGGACCGGCGGTGGCAGCAGTGGCTCCAACGAAAATAACGGAGTCTTTGTCGCGGGAGGCGAAATTTCCGCAGGATCAAGCGGCACCGTGACCGTCACTGGAACCGGTGGTGTCGGAACGGGTGGGTCCAACCACGGTCTCATGTTGCAGGCGGCGGGAACCATCACTTCCAATGGCGGCAATGTTCTCGCTCAAGGCATTGGTGGTGCCGGCAGTGGCTCGTTGGGTGTCTTCGTCCATCAGTCTGGAGGAGCGGGTGTCATCACGGCGGGTGGATCGGGAACCGTGACGGTCGAAGGCTCTGGTGGAACTGGAGCCGGCACGAACGCCAACACGGGTGTGCTGCTGAATGGTGGCACGATCACCTCCAGCGGCGGAGCCATCAGCATCACCGGGACGGAAGGGACCGGCTCGACCAGCTACGCGATCACGAACCAAAGCACCGGAACGATCTCGCACACGAACAACGGCAGCGTGACGCTCATCGGCAACAGCGTCAGCTTGATCGATTCCTCAACCATCACCGCCGGCGCGGGCAGCGTCACGTTGCGGCAGAGAACTAACGGAGTCGCCATCGACCTCGGCTCGACGACCGAAACCAACGGCGGCCCACTGTCGCTCAGCGACGCGGAACTCGACCGAGTCACCGCCGGGACGGTCAACATCGGCAATGCGAACAGCGGCGCGATCACGGTCAGCGACGCGATCAGCCGCGCCGCGGCGACCAATCTCAGTTTGATGACCGGCGCTTCGATCAACTTCTCCGGTTCGAGCGCGTTGCTGGATGCGAACGGCGGAAACGTCACGTTGAATGCTGGCTCTGGGGCGATCACGTCGGGCAGTGGCACGAGGGACGTTCGTGCGAACGGAGTCACGCTCACGGGCGGTGCCAGCGGGATCGGTTCCAATCTCAATCCACTCATCACGGATGCGACGTCGTTGGCGGCGTTCGTGAACAACAATGGGGCGAGCTATTTGAGCGAGATCGACACCGTCAACGTCAGCAGTCTTTCAAACCACACGGGGTCCGTGAATCTGATGAGCGGCACGTTCCGCATCGCTCCTGGCGGCGGCATTAACGGATTCAGCCCCGTCTTCATCGATTCGGCCGCCGTGCTGCAATTGAACGGCAACGAACTGTATACGAACTCGCTGTCCGGCAGCGGACGAATCACCAACGACTCGACGACCGCCGGGATCCTGCATGTGTTCAACCAGACTTCGAGCACGTTCTCTGGAGTGCTCGGCGGACCCGGTGCGAATGACAATAATTTCATCCTGACGACCGAAAACATCGGCCAAGGCGCGGGTGGTACGCTGACGCTCACCGGAGCCAACACCTACACCGGCACCACGACCGTCAACTACCGCACGCTGGCGATCAATGGCTCGGTGACGAGCGATGTCAGCGTGGGGGCGAGCGGTACGCTCAACGGCTCCGGCACAATCACTGGCAACGTCAGTGGCACGGGGACGTTCTCGCCCGGCAACAGTCCCGGCGTGATGACGATCAACGGAAACTTCACACCGAGCGGAACGGTGAACTTCGAGGTCAACAATGCCTGGGCAACGGCGGGAACGGACTTCGATCAGTACGTCGTCAATGGCGGAGTCAACCTGACGGGGGCGACGATCACGTTCTCGAATACGAACGACTCGGCCGCTCCGACGGCGAACAGCCTCATCAAGCTCATCAGCAACGATGGCACGGGAGACGCAACCACGGTTGCCAGCACTCCGGCCCAAGGGGCGGCTGTCACGATCGGCTCGCGCAGCTTCAAGATTTTCTACAACGGCGGCGACGGGAACGATGTGGTCATCGTCGAGAACTCGACGCCGACGGTCGTCTATGTGGATGATGGCTTCACTCAGAACGATGGCGTGCTGATCGCCGATGCCGATCTGGGAACCACGGGCAGCCAGTCCGCGATCAAAGGGATCACCGCCTTTGCGAGCATCAACGCGGCCCTCGCCGCCGTGAGCAGCAGCGGCACGATCATCGTCAACGGCGGAACCTACTCCGAAGCGGTCTCGCTGACCGGAACTCGGACGCTGGAAATCACCGGCCCCGACTCGGCTCAGACCGTGATCATCGACGACCTGACGACGATCGCGGGAACGTCCATCGTCATCGAAGGCTCATCGAACCTGACGGTTGACGATGCGGATGATCGGACGCTGGCGGGAGTCATCAGTGGTTCCGGCAGCTTCACCAAGCAAGGAGCCGGCACCTACACGCTGACCGCCGCGAACACCTACACAGGAGCGACGACGATCAGCGCGGGGACGCTCGCGTTGCAGAGCACCTACGGATCAAGCACGTTCTCGATCGCCGCGTCGTCGGTTCTGGAACTGAATGTCGATAGCGGGTCCACACACTTTGCCACCGCCACCTTTAGCGGCGCTGGCACTTTGCGAAAGACGGGAGCCGGTGAGGCTCGGTGGGGCGTTGGCTCTGCCACGTTCAACCTCGCATCGGGTTCGCTGATTGATGTCCAAGCAGGATCATTCATTGGCGGCAGTCATACCAACGAGGTTTGGACGAACAACCTTTCCGATTTGAACGTCGCTTCAGGGGCGTCATTCCAGGGTATTGAGGCGGATGTTCGAGTGGATGCCATCACCGGTTCGGGCACCATTTTTTCGGGCTACTTCGGTGGCGGTAGCATCACCTTCGGTCTCGACAATGCCAGTTCTACCTTCGATGGCATCCTGGCTGACTCACACATCATCGGCGCAGGATTCGTGAAAGCGGGGACGGGTACCATCACATTGACTGGTGCGAATACCTACACCAGCACAACGACCGTCAGCGCGGGGACTCTGAAGCTGGGAAACAACTCTGCTTTGGGTTCCGAGGCCGATCCCGGCAAGACGGTCGTGCAATCGGGAGCCACGCTCGACATCAACGGCTTCCGAGCCGGAGCGAACTCCAACGAACTGGTGGAAGTCACTGGCAGCGGTGTCGGCGGCAACGGTGCGATCGTGAACAGCGGAGGCGGCTCGTACGCCTTCCGACGCCTGACGATGACCGGCAACACAACGATTCGCACGGACGGTGGCCTCTACTTCGACGATACCCCAAGCGACTTAGACGGCTCCTGGACTCTCGACATGGGCGGCTTCGCCCTCACGAAGATTGGGACCGAGTGGTTGCAGTTGCGGTACAACACCACGATCGCCAACGAAGGTGACGTCTTCGTGAACCAAGGAAATTTCGTCCTTGAACACGGGACCGTCTTTGATGGTCCCACTCGCACGATTTCGGTCGCAGGCGGAGCCACACTCAACTTCGCCAACAGCAGTAGCCAGACTCACAATGTGCAGCTCGCGCTTGCGAACAACTCCAACGTGGGTGTCTATGACAGTTCAACGACGGTCACGGGGCAGGTTTCGTTGACCGGCACGCCGAGCATCGTGACCAACAGCAGCTTCACACTGTCCGGCAAAGTCACCGGCACAGGGAACCTCAGCAAGAGCGGTCCGGCGACGTTGACGCTGTCCAATAACAGCAACGACTACTCTGGCGAGACGAACATCATTGGCGGGACGTTGAAGCTGGAGAGCGCCAATGCCCTCGGCACGATCGCCGGTGGAACGACGGTTTCCGACGGAGCGGTGCTGGACCTCAACGGACAGTCGATCGGCGCGGAAGCTGTGACGCTCAACGGAACCGGCATCAGTTCCGGCGGAGCGTTGATCAACAGCAGCGGCACGGCGGCGAGCCTGTCCGGCGACATCACTTTGGCCACCGCGAGCAGCATCGGCGGCAGCGGCAACGTGACCTACAGCGGCACAGTCAACGGCGGCTTCGGGCTGACGCTCGTCGGAGCAGGAACGAAGACCTTCAGCGGCCTCATTGGTGACAGCACGCCGTTGACCAGCATCACGCAAAGCGACGGAACCGGAGCCGTCCAGTTCAACGAAAACGTCTCGGTCGGCAGCGGCGGAGCGACGTTCAACGCGAACGTCACGCTCGACGGCCTGACCTTCACGTCCGGCGGAGCGGTCACGTTCGGCAATGCTTCGAGCGACACGCTGACGACCAGCGGTGCGGCCACGACCGTCACGACGACCAGCGGCGACGTCACACTGAACGCGGCGACGACCGGCAATGAAAATCTCACACTGAACTCCGCTGGTGGGATCACCATCAACGCACCGGTGACGATGGCCAGCGACAAGAGCTTCTCGGCCACAACGACCAGTGCGACGACGGGGATCAGTCTGGCAACGACGAACTCCGACATCGCGACGACGGGAACCGGAGCGATCTCGCTCACGGCCGCTCGCAACATCTCGCTGGCGAGCGGATCGAGCGTCGTCACGGCCAACGGCAACTTGACCGTCGAGGCCAATCAGCAGACGACGGCGACGAGCGGCATCTTCGAGGGGATCGATGTCAACGGTGGTTTGATTCAAGCGACGGGGACTGGCGTCGTGACCGTACGCGGGAAAGGTGGCGATGGGGCGAGTGGACTTGTGGGCGTGACCGTTCGAGGAGGCGGCGACATTCTTGGTGGAACGAGTGGAACATTGACGGTCGTCGGAACCGGTGGTGCGCAGGATTCGATCTTTAGTGCCGGCGACTATGGCCTCCAAGTGACGGGCAGTGGTTCGACCATCTCGTCGGCCGGAGCCAACGTGTCGGTGACGGGCATCGGCGGCAGCTTTGGTAATCTGCGACAGTATGGCCTGGTCGTCGATGTCTCTGGCCAAATCTCCGCAGGTGGAAGTGGCACGGTGACCGTAGTCGGACAAGGTGGCGTGAGCCACAGCAACCACTGGGGAGTGGTTGTGGGTGGCAATGGCGTGATTACCTCCAGCGGCGGCAATGTGACGGTCACTGGTACTGGAGGTGGAGACGGGACGGGTGGTGGAAACAACCTCGGAGTCCTTGTCGACACGAGTGGGCTGCTGTCCGCCGGAGGGAGTGGCACGGTCTCTGTCACAGGCCAAGGAGGCAATTCGACAGGTTCCGGCAACTACGGTGTCGTTTTGCTCGGAACCGTCACTTCCGGCGGTGGGGCAGTCAGCGTGACCGGTACGGCCACCGGAACGACCATTTCGGCGATCGACATCGGATCAGCCGGCGTTGTCACGACAGTGACCAATGGTGGCACGATCTCCTTGGTTGGCGACGCCATGAGCTTCAATCCCACTGCTGTGATCAGCGCTCAGAGTGGCAGCAGCGTCACGCTGCGACAGAAGACCAACGGAGTCGCCATCAATCTCGGCGGCGCGGACGCCGCGAGCACGCTCGGCCTGACCGACGCGGAACTCGATCGAGTCACCGCCGGGACGATCAACATCGGCAACTCGAACAGCGGAGCGATCACCTTCAGTGCGGACATCACTCGCGCGGCGAACACGAACGTCAATCTCACAACCGGCAGCGGCAACAACATCGCGTTCGGAGCGTTCTCGCTGAATGCTGGAACTGGCGGCGACGTGACGCTGACGACCAGCGGCAGCGGAGCGATCACGACCGGCGACAACTCCGGAACCGACCTCACGGCGGACGACGTGACGTTGAACGCCGGATCGGGCGGCATCGGCTCGACCACGAACTTCCTGCGGCTCGCGGCGACGACAGTGACGGCCACGACCAGCGGAGCGGGCGGCATCAATCTCGTTGAAGCGGACAACGTCACAATTGCCGCCGGAGGACTCAACGTCGGCACGGGAACGATCACGCTCGGCGGCGGGACGTTCAATTCCACCAACGCCTTGAGCTACTCAACGCCGGTCACGATCAACAGCGGAGCCGCTTTGAATGCTAACGGCACAAGCCCCGCCTACACCCAGACCGCCGGGACGTTGACCATCAACGGCACGCTGACGGCCAACGCAATCAGCTTGCAGGGGACGAGCACCACTCAGGGAACCGGCACGATCAGCGGGCCGGTGACGATCGCCAGCGGTGCGACGGTCGCACCGGGCAACAGCCCCGGCATCCTCAATACGGGCAACCTGTCGTTCAGCAGCGGTTCCACTTTGAGCACGGAGATCAACGCTTTCGCGACGGCGGGCACCGATTACGACCAGCTCAACGTGACGGGAACCGTGAGTCTCGGCAACGCGACGCTCAGCCTGAGTGGTTCGCTGGCGGCCGTCCCGACGTTGCCGATCGTGATCATCAACAACGACGGCTCCGATGCCGTCACCGGCACGTTCAACGGCTTGGCCGAAGGAGCGACGATGCTGTTGAACGGCTACACGCTCGCCGTGTCGTATGTCGGCGGTGACGGCAACGACGTCGTGCTGTTGGGGGCTGACACGACGATTGAACTGGATGGATCGGGGAACTTGGTGATTACGGACATCGGCCTCGCGACGGACGACCATCTGACGATCAAATCGAACACGACGAGCAACATCTTTGTGATCAGCGATCCTGGCCGAATCCTGGCCACCAACGTCGCCGGCGCGACCGGTAACGGGACGGACACGGTGACGATTCCGTTTGCGTCCGTCACAGGTTCCTCGATCAACGTCAACACGCTGGCCGGCAACGACTCGCTGACGGCCGATCTCTCGGCGGGCAATTTCGGCAAGACGCTGACCTACAACGGCGGCACGCAGACCGCCAGCGATTCGCTGACTCTGACCGGCGGCGGGACGTTCGCGTCGGTCGCTCACACGTTCACGAACGCGAGCGACGGCAGCGTCAACGTCACCGGCAACAGCACGATCAGCTACACCGGATTGGAGCCGATCACCGACAACCTCGCGGCGATTGACCGCGTCTTCACGTTCAGCGGAGCGGAGGATGTCATCTCGCTGATCGACGCGGCAGGTGCCGCGATGAAGATTGACTCGAACGCTGCGGAGGAAGTGACGTTCGCGAATCCGACTGGCTCGTTGACGATCAACGCTGGTGGAGGCAATGACTCGGTGACGATCACTTCGGTCGATGCCAACGGCCCATTCAACGCCGCGCTGACAATCAATGGCGGTACTGGTGACGACTCGATTCAACTCAACACCGATGTCACGTTCGGCAGCAACAAGAACCTCGATGTCGATCTGACCAATGACGACGCCTCGCCCAGTATCGACACGATCAGCGTCAGCTCAGACGTCAATTTGATTCTCTCCGGCACGGGCGCGGCCACGCTCAAGGCGAGCAAAAACATCGCCTTCGCAAGCGGGTCAAGCATCGCGGTCGCCAACGGCAATCTGACCGTGAGCGCCAATCAGGGATCAACCGCCACGACAGGCGACTTTATCGGCGTGAACTTCGACAACGGCGGCAATCTCTCGACTGTCAACGGCAACATCCTCGTCGAAGGTCGCGGCGGCGACACTGCGAACGATCACGGAATCCAGACGACAGGAAACACGATCAGCTCGACCGGCACGGGGACGCTCACCTTGCATGGCATCGGTGTGGGAGCGACCTCGCGCGGCTTGAACAGTGACTTCGGCGGTCTTGTCACGTCGGTCAACGGCGACATCAGCATCACAGGCGAGAGCAGTCAGGACAACGGCATCGAATTGAACTTCGGCTCGGACTTTGTCTCGACCGGCACTGGCGTGAACGCCGCCGACATTCTGGTGATTGGCACGACGACTTCGACCGGCGCAGAAGCCGTGGGAGTGCGATTGCACAATTCCAGCGGCGACATCAACATCGTGGATGGCAACGTGGAACTGCGAGGTTCGACGGCCTCATCGTCCGGCTTCGGCGTCTCGGTAGGAGCGGGCTTCGACATCACGGCCACGGGGATCGGATCGGTCACGCTGGATGGCGATGGCGTGACCGTGGGAGTGACGCTCGGAGATGCCGGAGCCAGCGGCACGATCACCACCAACAGCGGCGCGATCATCGTGACGTCGCCGGATGATGTCACTCTCACGAATCAAGGAACGATCACGGCCACCACCGGTTCGGTAACCATCACGGCCGACGACGACAACACCGGAACCGGCCTTGTCACCTTGAGCGGCAGCGTGCAATTCAACACGACCGGCAACATCTCCGTGAATGCGACCGATCTGAGCATGTCGGGAACGATCAACGCGGGGAGCGGAGCGGGTGCGGTGGCTCTGACGACGAACACGCTGGACCTCACGGGGACCGTGGACGGCTCCGGCACGTTGACGATCAAACCACGAGCGGCAGCGACTTCGATTGGTGTCGGTGCATCGGCCTCCGGAACCTTGAACCTCAGCGTCACGGAATTGGCCAAACTGCTGGATGGTTTCACGTCTATCACGATTGGCGACGTCACCTCCGGAACCGGCGTAGTCGATGTCAACACCTCGACGTTCACTGACTCGGTGACGATTGCCGGCGGCTCGATCTCGGTCACAGAGCTGTCGGCCGGATCGAATGGAGTGACGTTGATCGCTCGGACGGGAGCGATCACGGACGGCGGCGATTCGGGCACCGACGTGACCGGCGGGACGGTTTCGCTGCAAACACTGGGCGTCTCTGACGGCGGCATCGGCGCGACCGGTGACGCCCTGTCGCTGGCGGCTACGAATTTGAATACGACCAGCGCGGCGTCCAACGGACATCAGTTCCTGCGTGAAGCGGACTCGGTAACGATCGACGCGGCCGGTTTGAACGCCGGAACGGGAATGATCGAACTAAGTGCCGGCACCTTCACACTCGGCGGCGCGAATCGCATTCACGACAACTCGAAGCTGAACATCGACGGATCGACGTTCGCGATCGGTGCGAATCCCGAAACGGTCAACACGCTCACGCTGACCAACGGCAGCGTGACTGGCTCGACCGGCGTCCTCACCAGCACGAACACGATT
>CAZILR010000055.1:2003-14577 GCA_964539995.1 uncultured Planctomyces sp. | reverse complement strand
ACCAGTGACCTCCACGATGTCAACGTGGCGCTCTAACCAACTGAGCTAATCGTCCGGGTAAGGGGGGCGAAGGGTAAAAGTCGCTCCGAGCTTCGTCAAGCAGCGTCCAATCAGGAAGCGATCGGGCTAAGAACACGCTGCCATCGTCCGCGATGAATCGGCAGGCCCGATTGTCGGCGAGTACGCTCGAAGCTGGTTTGGTAGTCGAGGTTGTTGGCAGCCGGACGCTCCTCCGGAGCGGGAAGCTGCGAGAAGAGCGAGTGATGATTGAGCAGCGCCTCGACGATCTCGAAGTAGTCGGCCACGTCGGTCCACATGTGGAGCAAGCCGCCGGGTTGCAACACACGAGCGATCCGGTCGGCGAACAGGTCGGTGAAGAGTCGGCGGCGGCGGTGCTTTCGTTTCCACCACGGGTCAGGGAAGTAGACATGGACCGCTGCCAACGAGGATGACCGGATCAAGTGGTCGAGCAGATAATTCGCATCGCCACCGATCACGCGAGCGTTCGGCTGCTGACGCTTAAAGAGCCGTCTCGCGCCGCGGCGGCCTTCTTTGAAGTCGAGTTCAACGCCAAGGAAGTTTCGCTCTGGCTGAGTCGTGCTGGCGTTGAACAGGAACATGCCTCGTCCACAGCCGACATCGAGTTCGACGGGATTCGTATTGCCGAACAGCTTCGACCAATCGAGCCAGCCGTCCTCCGTGAGGTACGGCTTGAGATCGTCGAAGCAGAGAAAGTTCGGACGGAGATCGACAACTTCGGGCATCAGGGATCAACTCGGCTCCCGGCCTGCCGCGTCGCGGTGAATCGGGACACCGATCATGTTCCCGTTGTAGACCATCTTGTCGTTGACGAAGCCTTGAAAGTCGTACTCAACCAACCGATTGGGCCTTAGCTTGGTGACATGCACAACCAGCACCAGTCGGCAATTCGGATAGACGGGTGCTCGGAAACGCACCTCGTTGATGCCTCCGAAGCCAAGGTAGTCACCGCCGAGAATGTTGTATTTGCGGGCGTAAAACCCGCCGAGCTGCGCGGCGCTCTCGCACAAGATGACCCCTGGCATCAGCGCGTAGTCGGGCATGTGGCCACGAATCCAAAATTCGTGATCGGTGACATCCTTGTAGCCGACCACCAAGTGCTTTTCGGGATCGACATGCACGACCGCCGTGAGTTGTTCCATCTCGAACCGTTGCGGATTGACGGCCCGCACCGCTTCTTGATCGTACATCGGATGATCGAAATCGAACTGCGAGTAATCAGTGAGCGGCTGGGCCATGAGTGATCGAACGGCTTGAGAATAGGGTGTCGTGATTTGCGAAATTAGTCTTCGAGCAAATTGCGAATCTGCGTGAGTTCGGTCAACAGGCGATCGGGACGCAGGTTGGAGGTCAGGAGTTCTTCGGCGGACGCTTGGACGCTGTTCTTATCGCCGGCAAACAAAGCGGTGCGGAATCCCGTTTGTTTGGCGACAGTCAAATCCTCCGGCCAACGATTGCTGACATAGAGGACTTGCGAGGGTTCAAGACCCTGTTGAGCGAACGCCTCGGCGGCTGTCGTGAACAGTGTGCGTGACGGTTTTTTGACTCCGACTTCGCAAGACAGAACCACGCATCCTGCCGCGAATAGCCGACCGAACGGCGGCAATTTAGTCGTCGCCTGAAACGCTCGCAACAACTGCGTTCGCGTGAACGACTGACCGTCCGCCAGCAAGCCTTGAACGAGCCCCGCCTCGGCCACGGCCTTCACGACCGCAGCCGCCTTGTCCATCTCAGCAACCCCTTGCAGGCACGAGTGAAAAAAGAACGCGACTTTCTCGGCGTACTCGTCGGGGTCGCCGTAGAAATCGACGTCGTATTCGTACTCCTTCTGCTCCAGCCGAGAGATCAGTTTGCGCCACAACTTCGTCGAACTGACTTGTCCGATGTCCCCCTTTTTCGCCGGGACGGTCAACTGCATTTCCGCGACGAGATCCTTGTACTGCGTGAAGAGGTGCTCCCACGGAGCGCCTGACTTGCGGGTCATGCTCTGCCACATGTTGAATTCTTGGATCGTCTTTTCGAGCGCGACCTGCATCCGAATTTGCTGAGCCGGGAGCAGCAGCAAATCGCCGTCAGTGATCCGCAACAGCGTGCCGTAGACGTTCCAAGTCACCGCTCGAATTCCCGGCAACGGCTTGATCGAGGGAATGGCCTTTCGCAGGACGCGCGGCGTCGCGATTGGCCAAATCAGATCATCTCGCTGGGCGAGCCACTCGGCATATTCCATCAACGTCTTGGACATGGCGGGGCAGTATCGAGCGGCTCGCGAGGACGTCAACCCATGCAGGCGTGCTGTGATAAATTGCTACGCCCGCAACCCCTCACGACGTTGCCTCGACGTCGGTCAGACGGAAATTGCGGGTAGTGGGTCAGTTTCGTTCCCTTTTGCTCCGCGAGAGGGCGTTCTTTCGCGGAGCGAAGGATGACAATCATCGGACTGACCACTACCGAACCGTCCGTTCGAATAGTCAACAGGACCGTGTCGTCTTGGAAATCACAGTTGTTGATAAGCGGCGCAGGATGTGATCGAGTCAGTCCGACGAACCGTTCGTTTCAAAGAGTCAGAGGCAAGCTGCTGGATCGTACTTGGCGAAATCGTCAGACTATTGTCGCCTATGAGTTGAAATCATTGCCGAGCCAACTTGGTGAATGAGTGGCTGATGGATTCACGTTCGTCGACATCGCTGAGTCTGCTGGAACGAGCGAAGCGAAATGAGCCGGGGGCTTGGGAGCGGATGGCTCGTGTTTATGGGCCGTTGGTTTACCGTTGGACTCGCGAGGGAGGATTGCAGCCGGAGGACGCAGCGGATGTTGTTCAGGAAGTTTTCCGCTCGCTGATCGGCGCGATCGAGAGATTCGATGGAAGGCGTGCCGACGGGAATTTCCGGAGTTGGCTCTTCGGGATCACTCGGCATCGAATCCTCGATCATTACCGTCGCGAAAAAGCCGAGCCGGTGGCGACCGGTGGTTCGACGGCGAATGTGCGGCTGCAAGAATTTCCTGCGCTGCCCGATGAATTAAGCGGCCAAACGGCGATACATTCCCTGGCGCTGCGAGCACTGCGGTTGATCGAAAAGGATTTTGAAACCAAGACATGGCAGGCGTTTTGGCGAGTGGCGATTGACGGGCACGCTCCGCAGTATGTCGCGAAAGATTTGGGAATGAGCCTCGCATCAGTCTACAAAGCTCGCTCGCGCGTGTTGCAACGGCTGCGTGAAGAGCTTGGTGAGCAGTCGTCATGAGCGAAACGTGCCCTCGGCGAGAGACGTTGCGAGCCTTCGTGCTTGGTCAGCTCGCGGTGGCTGAAATCGATCGAGTGGCCGCGCATTTGGAAACCTGCGCGACGTGTTGTGGATTGATCGAGCTGGTCGGAGAGGACTCCGATCAATTGCTGCAGGCGCTCGCGGACGGCGTCGGTCGCGTGAAGCCGAGCGAATCGGTGGAAGCGGAGTCGGCGTGCCGGGATGCCGTTGAGCGATTGGCTCGCGAATCGTTTGCGGAGATTTCGGGTTCATTCACGCCGTCGGGAGCGGCGCGAGATGATACCGCCGCGCCGCGACCTGTTACGAAACAACAGCACGTTGAGCAACAACTCGGCGACTTTCGATTGCTGCGCGAAGTCGGCCGCGGCGGCATGGGGATCGTCTACGAGGCGGAGCAGATTTCGCTCGGCCGGCGAGTCGCGGTCAAAGTGCTGCCGAAGTTGTTGGACGAGTACCAGAAGAAGCGGTTTGAACGCGAGGCGAAATCGGCAGGGCGGCTGCATCACACGAACATCGTGCCGGTGTTCGGTGTCGGCGAGCACGACGGCACGCACTTCTACGTCATGCAGTTCATCGAAGGACTCGGACTGAACGATGTCGTGCAGGAACTGAAGTCGCAGCGAGCGGCAACCGAATCCCGAAGTTTCACTCCGTCGGCGCGAGACTTTCGAGTCAGCTTGCGGCCTGCGTCGCAGCCGACGGCTCCGGCCGCTGCCAGCGACGAGAAAAAGACTCAGCCGTGGAATGAACCCACGCGGGTCTACGACTCGTCAAAGCGATCGCCGGCGATCGCCGGTTCCGACACGCAGCCAACGGACGTGAACAACGGCAGCTTGCCGTTCAAAGAGTCGGGCGTCATGGAACGCGACGCAGCGGTCACGCTGCCGGGAATGCTGCAATCGTATTGGCACAGCGTCGCGCTGATCGGACGGCAAGTTGCGGACGCGCTCGATCATGCTCACGGGCATGGCGTGCTGCATCGAGACATCAAGCCGTCGAATTTGCTGCTCGACACGCACGGGACGGTGTGGGTCGCTGACTTCGGGTTGGCGAAGGCGGAGGATCAAGAGAATCTGACGCAGACCAGCGACTTGCTCGGCACGCTGCGGTACATGTCGCCGGAAGCGTTCGAGGGAAAATCGGATGCTCGCAGCGATGTCTATGCCTTGGGGCTGACGCTGTACGAACTGGCGGCGTTGCGACCGGCGTTCGACGAACGGGACATGAACAAGTTGATGAAGCAGGTCACGCACTCCGAGCCGCCTCGCCTGCGACGGATCAACTCGGCGGTGCCGCTCGATCTGGAAACGATCATTCACAAGGCGATGGAACGTGAACCGGCCACGCGGTATCCGACGGCTCGCGAATTGGCCGAAGACTTGCAGCGGTTTCTGGAGGACGAGCCGATTCGTGCTCGGCGCATCGGCGTGATCGAGCGGTTGGCTCGTTGGTCGCGACGGAACCGCGAGTTGTCGGCGGCGCTGGCGATCATCCTGCTGCTGCTGGTTGCGGTGACGGTTGGCTCGGCGATCGCGGCGAGTTATTTCCAGCGGCTGGCTTCGAGCGAATCGACGCTGCGAAAGGACGCTGAAAACGCGGAGGCCAACGAAAAGAAACTGCGAACCGAGGCGCAGACCGCTCAGAAAAACGAAGCGGCGGAACGTCAACGGGCGGAAGAGGCACAGGTCTCGTTGCGGCGGAATCTGTACTTCTCGGAGATGATCCAAGCGGGACTCGCGACCGAGTCGATCAGCGGCATGGGGCGCGTGCGCGAACTGCTGAGCCACTGGGTTCCCACCGTGGGGCAGGTTGCAAACCTGCCCCACGACTTGCGCGGTTGGGAGTGGCATCTGCTCTCGGCGATGACCGAGGAGGCGTTGCGGATCGAGCCTCAAGGGGGAGGTCACAGTGTGGCGTGGAGTCCCGATGATCGGTTGCTCGCGGTGAGTACCGGAGGAGGAGTCGTGCTGTGGGACGTCGCCATGTGGAAGCCACTGGCGATGTTGGATGGACTGGGCGGAATGATTCTCGGCATGAACTTCAGCCCGGATGGGAAGCGTCTGGCAGCGGCGAGCCTCGATCGGAAATTGGTGGTGTGGGACGTCGCCTCGCGCCAGATCAAGATGACGATGACCGGGCCAGCGGGAAAAGTGAGCTGGTTTCCCGATGGGAAACGGATCGCGGGCTTCGATTTCGGAAACGCGATGATCGCCGGGAGCGTTTTCATTCTCGACTCAGAAACGGGCGAGGTACAGCAGCAAATCAGCGAGGATTTGCAGACCAATTACAACGTGTTGGACATCAGCCCGGATGGCAAATGGCTGGCGACGGGCGGCAACAGTTCGACGGTCAACCTGTGGGACACGCAGTCATGGAAGTTGGCCGCGAAGTTGACAGGGCATCAGAATTTCTTGATGGAGGTCCGATTTCATCCGACCGAAAACTGGTTGGCCTCGTCCTCGAACGACAGCACGATTCGCATTTGGGATCTTGCCACACAGCGCGAACTGCGAAAGTTGACCGAACATCGCCAACCCGTCACCGGATTGGCGTGGAGTGCGGATGGCTCGCGACTCGCTTCGGCCAGTTGGGATTTCACCGCTCGCGTGTGGGACGGGACGACCGGAGTCGCGCTGCGCGAGTTTCGCGGTCACACGAATCGGCTGTCGAATGTGAGCCTGAACGCCGATGGCAGCCGCATGGCGTCAACCTCCGCAGACGGATCGCTCCGGTTGTGGGATGTCGCCAGCACGCCGGTTGTGCAAACGCTCGACACACAACGTCGTGGGGCGAGTATTTCCGCAGCGTGGCATCCCGACGGACAACGCGCGGTCGTTGATCTCAATGGTCGTTGGGATGCGTGGAACGTCACGACGGGCGAGCGGCTTAAGTCGGGAGCTGGCTTCTCGGCGCAGTGGAGTCCCGATGGCAAGCGTTTCGTCGTCAACTTGGGCAAGCAAATTCAGGTTTGGGACGGCGACTTGACGAAGCCGACGCACATGACCGAGTTCCCGGACTATTCCAACGCGATGGATTGGCACCCGGACAGCCGTCGCTTGTTCTTCTGCGACTACCACAAGTTGTGGAGCTGGGACATCGAGACGGGCGAGAAGCGGCAACATCCGATTGAGGTGCGGGACAAGGTGTCGCTGCTCGTGCATCCCGCCGGCCGCTGGGTGCTGGTGGGACTGACGTATGGCCGGATCGCCTTGTGGGATTTGCAGAACGACCGGCTGGATCGCGTGATCACGACTGACTTGCGAGAAACGGTTAACGCCATGAATTGGAGTCCCGACGGGCGGCAACTGCTCGTTGGCAGCGAAGACCACATGATCGTCGTGTTGGATGTTGCGACGTGGACCAAACTGGCGAGCTACGTCGGTCACACCTATCCGGTGCGTGCGGTGTCGTGGAGTGCCGACGGTACGCGCATCGCCAGCGCCAGCCGCGATGGGACCGCTCAACTGTGGGATGTCGAGTCGGGTCGCTCCACGCTGACGCTGCGACACGCCGACGAAGTTCACGCCGCCGCCTTCAGTCGTGACGGACACAAACTGCTCACCGCGAGCATCGACGGTAAACTGAAAATCTGGAACGCCTCCCCCGCCGAACAACGTCGCGGCCTGCAACCTGCCGCGCTACCGCCGACACCTCGCCCTGTGAAGCTGCCGCTGGCTGAACAAAATCAATTGGTGCGGAAGAAACTCGCGGCACTGGCGATCCAGAAGACCGCAGACTTCGCCGCCGATCAAGCCGTATTGCTCGATGGCGTGAAGAATCTGCCCGTCGGCGGAGACGTCGGCCGGCTGACGGTCTTCGGGCCGACCGCGTTTCCGGTGATCGCTCCCAACGAGGTTCAGACCCGGCAAAAAGGGCGGGTGGCGGGGCCGTACTGCGTGCTCGCGGCCGGCCGACTCGACAAAGGCCGAGTCGCTGCGTTCGGTCACGACTGCTGGCTCATCGGCGCAGAGAGCTTTTCAAAAGCAGATTCTCCGCAGTTGCTCGACAACCTGCTGCGCTGGCTGGCCGATCGTGCCGACAAATCGAAACCTGCGCCGCGCATCGGTCTGCGCTGGCCCGAAGAGATCGCGAAGGTTCTCGACTCGCGCGGCTTCCCGGTTGAACGACTGACCGGCGACGATTGGCTGTCGCGACTGGAACACATCGACGTGTTGATCGCGCTAACTCACTCGACCGTCCCGTTGATGACGGAATCCGAGGCGGATCGAGTTCGCGAGTTCGTACAGGATGGCGGTGGGTTGCTGACCGCCTCCTCCGGTTGGGTCTGGCGTCAGTACATCGCTGGTCCGGGTCAAACGCTGGGAGCCGATTCGCTGGTCAATCGTCTGCTCGGCCCGGCGGGAATTCTGATCGATGACGGTTCGGCGTCGTTGTCGCCCGGCCTGTCCATCGTGTTGCCGCCCGCCGAAGCCCATTGGCTGAATGCGAACCGGCAAGCTCTGGAGTCTGCGGAAACCTCAGACGCAATGCTCGATATTCCTGATTCGCTGCGCACCTATCTGCTCCGCGCCACTCCGAAAGACCAACGCGACGGCAAATAAAGTCGTGCGCATTGAGGCGCGACGCGGAGAGGCTGTGAAGGAATTGGCGAGCGGGGCGGCGTCAATTGTTTGATGGCCTCGGATCATCGTGCCGCTTTCTGGCGATCGTCGCGACAAGGCCAGCCGCGTGCTCCTTAACTCTTGCTTAACTCTTGCCTGCCAGTATGTTGTGGCGACCGGCAATTTCTGCGTCAGGGTTTTACGAATAAATATCTACCGGCCCAGTCTGCGCAGATTGCTCGCTTTTATTGCTCATTGAAGGCTGCTGTTGAGAATCAGTCACCTCCCTCACCAAGGACTGTAACATGCTGCTGTTGAATTGGTTAACGGCTTTGAGTCATCGCTGTCACCGGACTCGTCGCAACCTGAAAAGCTCTCAGCATCCCCGTTGGGCGGCTTTGTCGGGTTGGAACTCGCGACGAGGTCTGCCGCGCACGATGGCGCAGGCGATTGAACTTCTGGAAGCTCGCAGCCTGCTGGCAGTGGCGGACCTGACCGGTGGCTCGCTGCACGTCGTGGGGACGGCGGGGGTCAGTGAGTCGCTGACGATTTCTAGCGACGGTACGACGATCACGATCAACGATCCGAGTCACACCGTCACGGCGGGAGTTGGGTTGACGCAAGTGAACTCGAACACCGTGACCGTGCCACGAGCCAACGTCTTCACGAATGGATTGGTTGCGGACCTGGGTGATGGGGACGATCGGCTTTCGTTGGGTGGTGCTGGGCTGAATCTCAACGTCACGGTGAATGGCGGGACGGGCAGCGATCAGCTCACGATTCGGCAAGGAACTCCCGCGACCGTGCGGTTTGATGGTGGAGCCAGCACGGACAGCATCGTGAATCGCAGCGGACTGTCGTCCGCGCCGACTTTGGTGAGTGTGGAAACGAATGTGGATCGGCCGGTGCTGTTGGTTCCGGGTTTTGGCGGAACGCAGGCAGCCGATCTGACACCGGCCGGGTTGCGGCATTGGTTGCTCAATCGAGGATTGCCGCCGGAGCAACTGTCTTTGGAGCCGCTCTCGAACGCGTATTCGGACATGGAGCGGACGCTCGACAACGTCGGGTACGCGCAGGACTCGACGCTCTTCACGGTCAAGTGGGACTGGAGAACTCCGGTCGCCGTGACGAATGATCCGACGGATGACGGGACTCTGAGCGACGTCACACTGACGAAGTTGCAGAACGAGCAGACCACACCGACGTGGGATTCGGGGGTCAGCTATTTGGCGTGGTATCTCGGTCAAGCCTCGCAGTCTTGGCAGACGTTGACCGGAGTTCTGCCGGCCGAAGTCGATCTGGTGACGCACAGCACGGGCGGGTTGTTGGCTCGCAGTTTTATTCAGAGTGCCGGGTACGTCGCCAATGATCCGACGCTCGACACGTTGCCTGAGATTCACACGCTCATTCAAGTCGGCGTGCCGTCGCAAGGCAGCGGGCAGTTATTCGATTTGCTCAGCAACGACTTCGGATTGAAGCCGGCCGCACGCATTCTGGGCCGAGCGGTGGATCAGGCGATTGATTTGGTGAATGCGGGCGAGGTCATTCACAACCCGGATGGCACGACGATCACGGCTGCGATGCTGGCGGCTCAGTCTGACCCCGAGACGTTTTTCATCCGCAAGTACATCTCGACGCTGCAAGACCTGCTCAGTACCGAAATGTTTTTGGACGACGTGCAAGATGGCGTCCCTGGCTTTCGTCAGCTTCCGTCATCTCAGGGAGGCAACTCGCTGCTGTTCGACCTGAACGCCAACGGCGGCCTGACTGCGTTCGGCTCGGTGGTGGACGATGCCTTCATTGTTTACTCCGGCGAGGCCGGCACCGCTCAACAAGTCACCGCGAACACAGGACCGGACTTCTCGCTGGGGATTCAAAACGAGCAGGTCTCGGCCCACGAGTTTTTCGGGCATCTGCCCGCAAACAGCGAAGTCTGGTTTTCTCTGAGCGACGTGCCTGGTGACGGAACTGTCGCGGTGAGTTCGGCGGCGACGCCGTATGTCGGCAACGCCGATTTCCAACTGATTGAGATCACGCAAGCAGCGGCCGGAGCCGCGGGACCGGTCGAACACACCGGGTTGGTCCACGACACGTTTTCCCAAAAACAAATCGTCAGCGCGTTGACCGGCCGACCGGTGGGAACGATCGACAACACGGAAATCTCCACGAGCTTGTTGCTCTCGTTGCCGCAATCGGTCGTGCGTCTGGTCAGCTTTGGACTGGTGAACCCTTTGGACTACGCGGCGTCTGGCGTGCAGAAGCTGCAAGGTTTCGTGGACGACTTGCACGATCAATTGGCCGAGTCGCTCAGCACGGAATTGCCGGTCGTGCGGCAGAGCTTGAACGATTTGCTGGGCGATCCGCTGGACGGTTTGCAGTTCGATGTCTTCGGCAGCTTTGCGACGACTCTGCAAAACTTGGCGACAGCTCCCGATTTGGAAACGCTGGAGCAGCGCGTCGAGCAGCAAGCGGGCTTCAATCCGTCGCAGTTCGACATCACGTTTGTGGATGGCGTGCTCGATCTCGCATTCGACTTCGACATCACTCGGTCCAAGAATCTGACGATCGACTTCGGAGCCTCGGACTTTGGTTTGACCGGTTCGATTCCTCTGATCGGCAGCATCGAATTGGACGCGGCGTTTCATTTGACGCTGGATGTCGGCGGGTATTTAGCGGCTCCGGGATCGGCCAGCGGGACTGATTTCCTCAGCATCACGCTCGACCAATTTGAAATCGGAGCGTCGCTGGGAGCCACGAACATCAACGTCGGTCTGACGGCCGGCGACCTCGGCGGCGTTTCGGTTCAGAACGGCACGGCTTCGATCAGCGGCGTGCTGGGGATCACGTTCAATGACGCCGATCACAAATTGAGCGTCGCGGAACTGCTCGCTTCGGGCACGTTCAGCAGCGTGGTCGATTTCCATCCGAACATTCCCGTCGAGATTCATCTGCCGATCGTCACCAGCTCCGGGACGACAATCACCAGCATCGACTTCAGCGGCAATCTGCTCGGCAGCGATCCGATCCTGCCGGCGGTCACGATCGACGGCAATTACATCGTCAACGGCAACGAATCGCTGACTTACGGCGGCAGTTTGGTGTTCACGACGACGTCGCACATTCTCGGCGACGGCACCGGGGGCGCGGACTCGTTCACGATCAATGCGGGGGGAGCGGTCACATTTCGTGGCCCCGTCGGTGGCAGCGGGTTGTTGAATCTGACGGTGAATTCCGGCGTCGATATTCTGGTCGGCGCGAACACGACGATCACACTGCCCGGCGGCAACGCCACGTTCGTGGTCACGTCGGATTCGGCGGGCGAGATCGAGATCGGCACCGGTGCGAAGATCGTGACGCGTACGACCGCCGGGTCAAATCCGCTGACCGATGCCTCGACAGGCAATTCGGGGAACGTCGAGTTCTCCGCCAATGAAATTGATGTTCGGCCGAGTGCTCAGATTCTGACGCATGTGCTGTCTTCCGATACCGAGGAGGCGGGGCACATTTTCCTCAAGGCGATCACGGAAACGGCGAGCGCGGCGGCGGCCTTGGGACTGCTGCTGACGACACGCACGGCCAACGTCTCGATCAACGGAGCCACCATCCAAGGGGGTGACATCAGCATCACCGCCGATGCCAGCAACATTCAGCCGACCGATCAATCGGCCGATTTGGTTGAGCGGTTCGTGGGTGCCCTGCGCGAACTGGTCGAACAAATTCCGGGCGTGGAGATTCCGAACTTCAAGGGCTTTGCCGCGTCCGTCATGCGACGCAGCGCCGAAGCGATCATCAATCTGAACAACGCGATCTTGTCCAGCAGCGGCAGCGTGACCGTCACCGCCGGTTCAGTGGTCGAGAATGAAATTGAAGCGACCGCGATCAGCAGCGAACGGATTCACTTGGGAGTCGCCGTCAGCTTTGCCGAAGCTCAATCGACCGCGACGGCCTCGCTGACCGGCACGACGACGATCACCGCCGCGGGCGACGTGCTGATTGTCAGCGACGCCACCGCGACCGCGTCTGCGGAATCCAAAACCGAAGCGAACACCGACACGGATTCCAGTCAGGTCGATACGAAATCGAACTCGGTGGCAGTCGCGATCACCAGCACGGGCCTCACCGCCACGACCTCGATGGCTTCGGGGACGTCAATCGTCTCGCAGTTGGGCAACGTCAACCTGCACTCGCAAGGGGAAGTCACCAGCACGCCGACCGCTTCGGCCGCGACCTACTCGGACGGATTGACGGGCATCACCGTCGCGCTCGGCTTTGATACCTCGACGGTGACGACCACGATCGACGGCTCCATCACCGCGAAGGGCCGCGAGGCGGCGATCCCGTTCAATCCGACGACGGCCGGAGTCGTCAGCACGACCGCGAACACGATCCGCGTTCCCGGTCACGGCCTGAGCAACGGCGACACTATCACTTATCACGCTCGCGGCGGCACGGTGATCGGAGGTCTGACCGATGGCGAGGAACTGCACGTCATCGTCGTCGATGCTGACACGATTCAGCTCGGACGCGGCGAGTTCATCGGCCTCGACAACAGCGATGTCGATTCGACCGCCAGCCATTCGCTCACCCGTTATGCCCTGAAAGATTTCACGCCGACGGGGTCCGGGGTCATCAACACGCAGACCAACGTCATCACGATTTCCGGGCATGGATTCCACAACGGTCAGCAAGTGACCTACAGCGCCAACGGCA
>CAZILR010000055.1:0-1903 GCA_964539995.1 uncultured Planctomyces sp. | reverse complement strand
GGGCACGGCTTCACCACCGGCGACGCGGTCAAGTACTTGACCGACCCCACCAAGTCGAGCAGCGTTGAAGAAGGGTTCGGCGAAGCGACGGTCACGATCGGCATCGACGATCCGTCGATTCGCGGTCTGCGAAATGGCGACGTCGTGTATGTCGTCGTGGTCGATGCGAACCGCATTCGGCTGGCGACTTCCGCTGCCGAAGCGCGAGCGGCAGCGGCCATCGACCTGACCTCCACCGGGACCGGCTCGCAGCATGTGCTCGATGCCGGCCTGACGCGCGGCATCGGAGTGCGCGCGTTCCTCGAAGCCAACAATCGAGCCAAGACTTCCAGCGAGATTGGTGGGGAACCTCCCAAAAAGACGGACGAGGCTGTCGAGGAAAAGAGCGACAGCTACGCCGACCTGTTGAACTTCGATGCGACATCAATTTTGGACCAAGAAGAGGACGAGCCGGAGGATTCCGACACGAACAAAGTGGCGGAAGGCTCCAGCGAGGACAAACTCAATCTGGCGGCGTCCGTTGGCCTGAACTTCGTGAACCATGAAGTTCTGGCACGCATCGGGTTGAACTCCGATCTGAACTCGGAAGCGGACGTCGCCATCGAAGCGGCGATCGAAGAGTCCGTGCAGATTCATGTCGAAGCCGGTTCTTCCAAAGCGGAAGATTCCGGCGGCGCGACCGTCGCGACGGCGGCCGGTGTGGCCGTCGGTATCTACACGAACGAAGCGCGAGCCACGATCGACACGGGTGCTCATGTCGATGCGCACGACACCGTCAGTGTGAATGCCACCGTCACCTACCCATTCCTGACTCCCACCGACGACACGCTCAATCCGGCCGAGCTGTTCGAGGGCAACAAGCCTTCGCTGAGCGATGCCTTTGAAGGCAAGCTGGATTTCTCCAGCGACATCATCAACACCTGGGTCTTCACCAAGTCGGACAACGCCGACGGGATCGTCTCGATCGCCGGCTCGGTCGCCGTGACCGACTACAACAACGTGGCGATCGCTTCGATCCGCGACGGCGCGCAGGTCAATCAGGACACGTCGCCGACGTTCCGCAACGCGAACCAGAAGGTCGATGTCACCGCTCAGACCGAGATGCAGTTGTTGAACATGGTCGGCCTCGGCGAGTTGGATCTGACGCGCGAAGGGGTGAAGAATCTGGTGAAGGAACGCGACAAGCTGGCGCTGGTCAATCCGTTCGGGAATTCGGCGGGCAAAGTCGGCATCGGCGGAGCGTTCGTCGTCACACTGCTGGATGACACGACCGAAGCCTTCATCGAAGACAACGCTCGTGTGCATACCGGCAACAGCGGCGGCTTGAACGTCGCGGCGGACGAGAACTTGTTCGCCTTCTCGTTCGCTCAATCGGGCGGCGAAGCGGGTTCGTTCGGCTTGAGCGGCAGCGTGACCGTGCTGAGCGCGGACAGCATCACCACCGCTCGGCTGGCTTCGGGAGTCATCCTCACGGGTGGCCCGGTGACCGTGAATGCGACCAGCGATCTCACGCACATCAGCATCGCCGGCGCGGTCCAAACCGGGAACTCGGTCGGCATCGGAGCCTCGGTCTCGGTGAACGACATTCGCCGAACCACGCAGGCATTCATCGGCAGCGCCGATGGTCAGGCGGCGGGATCGGCCGGGACGAACATCAATGTTTCGAGCCTGTCGATCGACGCGATGGCGGACGGCAACTTGTATGCGTTCTCGGTCGCCGCCTCGAAGGTCGCGCCGGAAGAGCCGGCTCCAGACACCGAAGGCCAGGAGGTCGATACGTCCGAGAGCACGCAATCGGCCAATGACGCTTCCAGCAGCAAGGGAGCCAGCTCGAAAGATTCCAGCAAACAGAACAAGCAAGGCAAGTTCGGACTCGCGATCAGCGGAGCGGTCTCGTGGAACA
>CAZILR010000054.1:0-14703 GCA_964539995.1 uncultured Planctomyces sp. | reverse complement strand
GGGCGTCCTTTCGTCATCGTTGTCACGAAGACGCCGCTGCTCGCTCGAAAGCGTTCCTCCGCAATGGATGGAGGGCGGCGTCAAGCCGCCGCACTCCAGGAGCCGAACGTGGGACACGGACCGCTTTTCACGAATCCCGATGCGGACGAGGCGCGAGCCTTCTTTCGGAGCAAGCCGAAACGGCTTGTTGATAAGGTCATGCCGGTCGCGGACGCCGTGCGGCAATTCGTCCACGACGGCGACTACTTGGCGTCCGGCGGCTTCGGAGCGGATCGCATCTCAACCGCGTTGCTGCACGAGATCGTGCGGCAGCGCAGACAAAACCTCGGCTTCGCCGGACACACGGCGACACATGACTTTCAGATTCTGGCGGCCGGCAATCTCACGGGACGCGGACAGCTTTTGAAGCAAGTCGATGCCGCGTACATCATCGGCCTGGAGGCTCGCGGCTTGTCGCCGCACGCGCGGCGCGTCATTGAAAGCGGACAGGTCGAACTCTGCGAGTGGTCCAATTACACGCTCGCCGTGCGATTCCAAGCGGCGGCGATGGGTGTGTCGTTCCTGCCCGCTCGCAGTGTCGCGGGCACTGGCACATTCGAGCACAGCGCGGCCAAGCCGATCACTTGTCCGTTCACGAACGCCGAGTACGTCGCGATCCCCGCGCTCTGGCCAGACGTAGCGATCATTCACGTCCACGAGGCCGATTGTTACGGCAACGCCCGCATTCGCGGCACGTCGGTCGCCGACATCACGCTGGCTCGCGCGGCGAAACATGTTGTCTTGAGCTGCGAACGTCTGATCTCCAACGACGAGATCCGCCGCGATCCGACAGCGACCGTGATCCCGTTCTTTTGCGTCGATGCCGTCTGCGAAGTGCCATTCGGCAGCTTCCCAGGCAACATGCCCTACGAGTACTTCTCGGACGAGGTTCACCTCCGGCAATGGCTGACGGTCGAAGAAGACCCGGCGACGCATCAGGCATTCCTCGACAAGTACCTCTTCGGCTGCCGCGAATTCACAGACTATCTGGAACTGTGCGGCGGAGTCGCTCGGCTCGAAGAACTGCGCGGCCAGGAATTACATCCGGAGCGCTGCTGACACCATGTAGGGTGGGACCAGCGCAGCGCCGGCCCACCATACCAAGAAAATTGCGGTGGGCCGGCGCTGCGGTGGTCCCGCCTTACGGCTCGCCAACTCACCTTGACACTTTTCGACCGCTCGTCCGACATTCCCGCCCCTTTCGTGGTCTTCGGGAACCGTGACTCATGGCCGGCGGCGTCCTTTCAATCAGCTTTGATTTTGAGATGGCTTGGGGCACACGCCGCAACGCGCGCGACCTGAATCATGCTCAAGGGGTCGAGCGCGTTCGCGAAGTGGTGCGCGGGCTATTGGACATCTTCACTCGGCATCGCATCTCGGCGACGTGGGCGACGGTCGGGCATCTGATGCTGCGGCCGGAGGATTGCCCGGACGGCCGATTCCCGAAACAGCTTCCCGCCCCGCGTCCCGATTGGTTCAGCGGCGAGTGGTACGACGGCATCCCCTCAATGCACGAGCAGCGCGGGTTGCGCTACTACGCTCCGGAATTGGTCGATGCCATTGTGAATTGCCCGGTCCATCAAGAGTTGGCCAGTCACACGTTCTCGCATGTCATCATCGGCGAGGACGCCTGCACGCGCGAGATCGCTCAGGCGGAGTTCGATACTTGCCGTGAAGTCGCTCAGCGCTGGGGCCGAGAGATTCGGTCACTCGTTTTTCCTCGGAACAAAGTCGGTCACTTGGACGTGCTTCGCGAGACCGGGCACGTCTGCTATCGAGGCCCGAACTCCGAGTGGTACTTGCTCGGTACGGCGGCGAAGCCGATCAAGAATCGGTTGCTCAGCCGGCTGACGTACAATTTGGTGCGCGTCCTACGATTCGTGGACGAGTCGCTCGTGATCTGTCCGCCGCTCGGCAAAGCGAAGCAAGTCGAAGGGCTTTGGGAACTGCCACACAGCATGTTTTTTCCCGGCTGCACGGGGCTGTCGAAGTTCGTCCCGCGCGAATCGCAGGTGCAACGTGCGGCCAAGGGGATGCAGAAGGCCGCGAAGCTCGGCCGTATCTTCAGCTTGTACACGCACCCGCACAATTTTTTGCCGGACGTGCCAGAACAGCTCGAATCTTTCGAGCAGATTTGCGTCGCAGCCGCTCGGCTGCGCGACGCCGGTGAAATTGAAATCAAGACGATGGAGGAGATCGCTCATGACCTGTCCGCCGGCCGCAATTTGCAATGGGCCGCCTGAACCACGTCCTCGCGTTGTCGTTCTGATGGGACCGTCCGCCGGTTCGCAGTACGTCTTCAGCCGACTCGCGCCAGAGGTCGATCTCGTCGCGGTCGTGCATCAGGAGCGTCCGCGTCGCGAAGTGCTGCGTGCGATTTTTCGCCGCGGCAAAAAACTTCGCCGAGGTTACTGGCTCGACCGACTGCTGCTCGGTGCGTACACGAAGCTGCATCTCAAACGACGAGCGTCGGCGTGTCCTGAATACCGTGAAGTGCAGTCGGCCAAATCGTTCACGACTGACTGCCCTGTGCATCGCGTCGAGTCGATCAACGATCCGTCGGTGATCGACGTTCTGAAACAGGCAAAACCAGACTTGGTCGTCGTGCTGGGCACAAGCATCATCAAGGAGCCGGCCCTCGCGGCGGCTCCGTGTTTTGTGAATCTGCATGTCGGCATCACGCCCCTGTATCGCGGTGCTCACGGACAATTCTGGGCAGTGCTGAATCGCGACTTTGAAAACCTCGGAGTGACGCTGCATTTCGTGGACAAAGGGATCGACACCGGTGCGATCTTGAAGCAAGGCCGCTTCGCGTTCGATCCGATCAACGACAACTTGCTGACGCTGCTGGCCAAGTCGAGCGTCACCGGCGCGAAACTGTTGCTCGAATGGATTCACGAAAACCGTCACGACTTCCGAGCGTCGCCGACGCTCACTCCTCCACCGGGGCCGAGCCAACTGCATTACTCGCCCGGCCTCAGCGACTACCGACGTTTCGAACAAATTGCCCGCGAGTTATCGACGGCGCATCAACGCAAAGCGGCCTGATCCAATTCCGAGGCGATTCTTACATGACCGCGTCTGGACTTCGCATCGTGCTGGCAGGGAGCGTCGGCAGCAGCCGGCTGACCTTGCAGGCGCTATTGCGTCACCGAGCCAACGTGGTCGGCGTGCTCGAACTTCAACCGGATGATCCTTCGACGGTCAGCGGGTTTGCTCGGCTACAGGATGTCGCTGCCGAAGCGAGCGTCCCGTGTGTCGGCTTTCAAAAACTCAACGAAGCGAACATCGTCGAACAGGTCCGTGAATGGCAACCAGACCTGCTGTTCGCGGTCGGCTTGTCACAGCTTGTCAAAGCGGAGCTACTGGCGGTGCCGAAGCTGGCATGTGTCGGCTTTCATCCGACGCACTTGCCGCGCGGCCGAGGCCGAGCGCCGGTCGCTTGGTTGGTGCTCGACGCGACTCCGGGTGCCGCGACGTTCTTTGTCATGGATGAAGGAGCCGACAGTGGCCCGATCCTCGTGCAAGAACCATTCGACGTGCGGCCGGCCGACGATGCCGAACAGGTCACAGCTTCGCTCGAACAGGCGATCGTCCGAGCGTTGGATCGCTGGTTGCCGAGCTTGCTGGCTGGCGAGTGGAATCCACAGCCGCAAGACGACACGGCCGCGACATATCACGGCAAGCGTGCTCCCGAAGATGGTTGGATCGACTGGAACAAATCGGCTCGCGAAATCGACGCCCTGATTCGTGCGGCGGGACGGCCGCATCCCGGAGCGTTCACATTCCTCAAAGATCGCAAGTTGCTCGTGTGGCGGGCGGAGCTGGACACGACGACTCCGTTTCGCGGAGTGATTGGCCGCGTGTTGCTGAACGATCCGCAACGCGGGGCGCTCGTGCAAACGGGAGACGGCCTGTTGTGGTTGAACGAAGTCGCGTGGAGTGACGACGATGTCACAAAACCGCCGAAGCTGGCAGTTGGGCAACGCCTCGGTTATGTCGTCGAAGAGGAAATCAGCCAACTCAAAGCACGCATCGCCGAGTTGGAAAAAATGATCAAGGGTTGAAGTCATGCGAATCGCGGTGATTGCTCCGCATCCCGACGATGAAGTCTTGGGCTGCGGCGGCGTGATGGCTCGGCACGCGGCTGAGGGGGACGACGTCTTCGTGATTGTCGCCACGCGCGGTGCGCCCGATTTGTATTCCGATGAGTCGGTCGAGCGGACACGAGCAGAAGCTCGGAAGGCGCATGCGATCCTGGGCGTTCGCGAGACACGGTTTCTCGATTTCCCGGCTCCGCGTCTGGACGTGACTCCGGGACATCTGGTTGCCGATGCGCTGGCAAAGCAGTTTCAAGAGTTGAAGCCGGATCGTGTCTACCTGCCGCACCACGGGGACATGCACGCGGATCATGGCCGGATTTACCACGCGGCACTCGTAGCCGCTCGGCCGTTAGCGAGCTGTCCCGTGAAACAGTTGCTGTGCTACGAAACGCTGAGCGAGACCGAGTGGGCACCGCCAATCGCCAGCGCGGTGTTTTATCCGACCGTCTTCGTGGACATCGCCGCCCATTTGCCGAAGAAGCTGGAAGCGATGCGGTGCTTCGCGTCGCAACTCAAGCCGGCTCCGAATCCGCGTTCGCTGGAAGCGATCGAAGCCTTGGCTCGGTATCGTGGCTCAACGGTCAGCGTCCAAGCGGCCGAGGCGTTCGTGCTGGTCCGCGATGTCGTGCGATGAGCCAGTTTGCCTTGCTGGTTGGCACCGCTTGTTTCAAGCTGTGTGCGAAGCATTGGAAATAGGCGATCGGCCTTCAATCGACGTAGCGACCTCAACTCTGTAAGCAACGTCTTCTCCAAGTTTCCGATGCCTGTGGCACTCCGCTTGAAGCAAGCTTGGCCACTCGATCGGTGGACGTGGTGAAGTTGTTGAGCCTGACAACCAAAGGGAAATGCACGATGCGATGTCGATGGGGAGTATCGGTTTTCTCGGTTCTGTTCCTTCTGGCCGCAATGACGGCCACCGCTGCGGACGTGATTGTCCGGTCGGAGCGGTTGCCGGAGACGACGCCGTGGGACTTGAAGCAACTCAGCGAGGTGCCGGCCTTCGAGTGGGTCGATCAAAAGAGCAGCGTGCGATCGCTGTTCTACGCGAGTGAGCCATACAACGGCAAAGCGACGCGCGTCTTCGCGTACTACGCTTCTCCGGCGACGCTCTCGGACGGTAAGTCGCAGGCAGAGAAGTTTCCGGCCGTTGTGCTGATTCATGGCGGAGGCGGGACGGCGTTTCGCGAATGGGCGGAGTTGTGGGCGAAGCGAGGCTACGCCGCGATCGCGATGGACTTGGCGGGGCATCGGCCGAACGAAGGGCAGAATGCTCATCAGCCCGCCAATCGCACGCGATTGCCGGACGGCGGACCGAACCAAGGGGACGACGAAAAGTTCGGCAGCATCGACAAGCCACCGACCGAGCAGTGGTCGTATCACGCCGTCGCTGCGGCGATTCGAGGACACTCGTTGATTCGCAGCTTTCCCGAAGTCGATGCGCGGCGGACGGGCGTGACCGGCATCAGTTGGGGCGGCTATCTGACTTGCATCGTGGCCGGACTCGACAACCGTTTCAAAGCGGCGGTGCCGGTGTACGGCTGCGGCTTCTTGCACGACAACAGCGCTTGGTTGCCGCGATTCGAAAAATTCTCGCCCGAACAACGCCAGCGCTGGGTCACGTTGTGGGATCCATCCAAATATCTGCCGGCGGTCTCGATGCCGATTCTGTTCGTCAACGGCACGAACGACTTCGCGTATCCGCTCGACAGCTACATGAAGAGCTTCAACGTCGTGCCGGGCGCGAAGCAGTTGCGTGTCAGCGTCAACCTGCCGCATGGTCATCCACCGGGATGGGCTCCGACGGAGATCGGCCTGTTCATCGACCACCAATTGGGTCGCGGCTCGGCGTTGCCGAGTCTGGCTGATCCGAAAACAGAAAACGGTCGCGTACAGGTCGCGGTGAAATCCGAAACCAAGTTGAAACAAGCCGCGTTGCACTACACAACCGACGGCGAGGCGATCAACAAGCGGACTTGGAAAACCGTTGCCGCCACGATTGACGGCAACACCATCACCGTCGAAGCCGCGCCGGCCGAGGCAACCGTGTGGTTTATCACCGTCGCCGACGAGCGAGATGCACTCGTCAGCACTCGAATCATAATTCGGTGAGACTCTACCGCTCGCGGGGTCGGTTGGGTTGTTTAACCCCTACGCCAGCGGCGTGGGCGAGATGGTCGAACGACTGCCGCGCGCGCCGCTGGCGTTGTGGTTAAACATCTCACTCATTGCGGCATGCGGTATCATTTGACCCAACCGTTTTGCCGCATCCACAGGAGCAAGTCTTTGGCCCAAGGATGCACTTCGCCGGGAGCGGCTCCGTTCTTGCCTTCGCTCAGGCCGATGCCGTGCGGGCCTTTTTGGTAGACGTGGAAGTCGTAGACCACTCCGTTTTGCTGCAACGCGGCGACGAAGCGCAGCGAGTTCGTGACGGGAACGGCTTTGTCTTCTTGAGTGCTCCAGACGAAGCACGGCGGCGTGTTCTTCGTGACTTGCTTCTCGTTCGAGAGGAGTTCGACCAGTTTCGGGTCCGGTTCCTTGCCCAGCAGGTTGGCCTTCGATCCGCCGTGAGTCACTCCGTCTTCCATGCTGATGACGGCATAGCAGAGGACTCCGAAGTCAGGGCGCGAACTTTGTCGATCGACTGCATCGGCGGCGTCGGCTTTGCCCGCGTCGAAATGCGTGACAGCGGTTGAAGCGAGATGCCCACCCGCGCTGCTGCCCATCACGCCGATTCGTTTCGGATCGAGTTTCCATTCCTCCGCGCGAGATCGCACGAGACGGATCGCTCGCGAGACATCGCCCAACATGACCGGATGCCGATAGCCCTTTGAGCCGAGCCGGTACTTCAGCACGAATGCCGACACGCCGTTGTCGGCCAGCCACTTCGCGTAGCCTTCCCCTTCGTGCGGAGCCAAGCCGCCGTAGCCGCCGCCGGGACAGACCACGATGGCCGTGCCGCTGGCCTTGTCGGCCGCCGGCAAATACGGCGTGATGGTCGGGATGTCGTGATCTGCTTCGCCCAACGCGCCGGGAGCGGCTCCCGCCCACAACCGAATCGGATCGGCCGCTGAAACCAAGTTGGCACCGCAGCACGCCAGCACGATCACGAACAACACGCAACGTCGAAGAATCATCGTTGATTGCCTTTCAAGGGATTGGAGAAATCGTCAGCGGGCGTTTTTCTTTGTGGTGCAGGTTTCTTTGTGATTCAGGCGAAGGGGCGGGTGCCTCACTCGCCTTTTGCTTGAGGCAGAGGCATGACCTCGACGTCGAAAGTGACCTCGAAGGTATAGGCCTTGCCGAAGAATTCACCGGGCTTGGTGAGTTTGGCGGTGCCGCGTGCTCGGCCGTCCTCGATGATGATGTTTCCGTCGACGTTGGAATTGCCGCTGACGGAAGTGCCGTCGATCCAGAGGCTCATGTTGGCCACGTTGTCGTACGCATCAATTTTCAGACGGACTTGGGGCTGGAACTCGAACAGGCCGTCGTCGGTGCCGTCTTTCGCCAGTTGCGCTTTGAGTTTCGCCAGGTTGATGGGTTTTTCGGTGATGAACACCACCGTCTGTTTCTCGTCGGAGGATTTGGCTTCGTAGGCCACCACGTTGGCCAATTTGCTGGTCATGTCGCCCAGCGTCAGCTTGCCGCCGTTGGCGAGTTTGGGGGCATCGGTCAATCGTTTGGCCGGAGTCGAATCGCGGGTCAGGACCGGGACGTCGAAGCTGATCGTGCCAGAGAAGGTCTTGTCGAAGAACTCGCCCGGCTCCTTCATTTGGACAGTGCCACGAGCACGACCGTCCTCAACCAGAACATCGCTCTTCAATTTGCTGCCAGAGAGCGATCCGGCGACTCCTTCGGCCGAGACGCGCAACGTCGCCCGACCTTCATCGTCCAGTTCAACGTCGAGGCGGGTGCGTGGCCAGCTCGCTCCTTCGTCGTTGCCGGTCTTCTTGAGCATGGCCAACAGCGGATCTTGCTTCAGCGGATTTTCCGTGGCGACGATTTTCGTGTGCCATTCGCCATGCGAGATGACTTCGTAGGCCATGATGCTGGGCAGCTTGACCGGCTTGTCGTTGATCGTGAGCGTGCCTTCGTTCGGGAGCTTCGGCAACTTGGCGATCCCTTGCTTGGGTCGCTCCTTTCGCTTGGGCTCGACCACGGGAGCCGGTTCGTCATCGGCCGGTTTTGATTTTTTGCTGGCGGTTTTCTTTGCGGGCTTGGGTTCATCATTGGGCGTGGAGTCCGGTTTTGGTTCCGGTTTCTTGTCGCCGACTTTCGCGTTGGGGTCGGCCTTGCCCGGTTCAAGTTTCGCTCCGATGCCGATGACCATGAGGTTGACGTCGGTAAAGCCGGTGTCCACGAAGGTCAGCGTGATCTGCTGCGAGCCTTTCTTGAACGTGACGTTGCCGGACGTGTCGTCGATGTCGGCGTCGTCATCGACTTTCCAATCAGCGGCGACGAGTTGATCGCGCATGAACTCGGCGGCGGCTTGTCCTTTGCCGGCGGCGACTTTGATTTGCAGGACGTTGTCACCGGTTTGAGTGACCTTCTTGGCCTTCTCCGGGATCGGGATACCGACTTTGTCTTTGCCACCCTTCGCGGCTTTGGTCCCTTTGCCCCCCAGCGCGTCGGCGATCGCCTTGTTGGCGATGTCTTCAATCGACGGCGTGTCATCCGTTGGCATGGACTTTTTGGCGGGAGTCTTGGCCGCTGCCTTTTCGCGTTCGGCGACCAGCTTCTGTGCGGCTTCTTTGGCTCGCTGTTCGGCTGCAGCGAACTCTTCGGCGGTGAGATGCGTCAGTTTCGCTTCGACTTTGTCGTCTCGCTTTTGCAGGTCGAGCGTGAGGATGTCCTTGGCGGCGTTGCGGTAGACCTGCGATGCGATGGGGCGTTTGAAATCGTCCGTGCCGGTGATGAGATTCTCGGTGGTCGGCTTCCAACCGCGTTTGCTGAGCGACTGCTGGTAGAACTTGGCGATGTCGGTGTACTCGTCGGGCGACTCGAACCGCAGCGTCTTTTGCATGTCGGTGTAGTTCAGTTGCTCGGCGTTGGCCGGGGCCGGAATGTCGGCCGACAACTGCGACGTGCTGAGCATGATCGACGTCTTGCCGCCTTGAGCCGGTGCGACACCAATGAAAGCCGAAACCTGTACGGCGTTCCGTTTGAACGTGAGCATCACGTTATCGGGCGAGCTATTTGATCCGAAGGGCTCCCAGCCGGCATCGAGCAACAGCTTGCGAGTCGCTTCCGCCGCATCGGCGAGCTTGGCGTCGGTGACGTACATCGCCGTGGCTTCGTTCACGAATTGCGACTTGGCTCCTTTGACAACCGGCAGCTTGCCCGGCCGCAGGTTTCCAAAGTTGATGATCGCGACACGCGACAGTCCCGGCTTACCCGATTCGGTCGTTGAGACTGCCACGACGAAATCCGATTTCTGAAACTGGCCGGTCCCGTAAGTCGCCTCGGCCATGCTGCCAGGCAACTCTTTCCAGCCAAGTTTCACGAACTGCTGCTGCTGAATCTGAAACGCTTTTTTCGGATCGGCTTTGATTTCGTAGTTCACATTTCCCACCGTGGGGACGCCCTCGATCACCGCGCCCTCCGGAAGCGTGAAGCTCCGCAGATCGAGCACTTTGATCGCTTGCTCGACGGTCGCCGCCGCCTTCGCCGAGTCCTCGGCCGCGAATAGGTGGTTGTGTCGGCTGAGAAGATCGGACTCAAATCCGGTCAGGACAGAAAAGCCGCAAGCCGCGAGACAGGCTCCGACGCCTTTTTGCCAAGTGGTGCGTTGCATGAGGGATGCCTTTCCAAAGTGGTGTCTGATTCCAACGAGGGAAACCACTGCGGCCTCGGTGCGTCGTCGAAGCCGCAGGATTTCCGGTGACAGTATGATCCGGTTCATAGTGACTAACGTGATCGCCATGCAAATCGCACACAAGATTTCGGAAATTGGCAGAATCCTGCGGAGGCGACGTTTGCACGGTCTCAGGGCTACAATCCGTCCCATTCCGCAGGAGCGAGCGAGATGGCCGAATCGACTGTCCGGGTGCTGTTGATCGATGATGATTCATCGACGTTCGATCTCACGCGCGAACTGTTCAACGAACGCTATCCCGGTCGGTTCGCGTTCGACTGGGCGGGGTCGTTCGATGACGGTCTGACGGCGATCCGGCAGGCTCGGCATGACGTGTACCTCGTCGATCATCGCATCGGCAGGCAGCGCGGAGTGGAACTGGTCGCAGCGGTCGCGGCGGAATGTCAGGCACCGATCATCGTGACCTCGGAGCAGGAGAACCATGACCTCGACGTCGCGGCCTTGCGCGCGGGAGCGGCGGATTATCTGGTCCGTGACGTCCGCGACGTCGGTCACTTGGAACACGCGATTCGGTACGCGCTCCAACAGAACGAACTGTGGGCCGCTCTCGGCCGTGAGCGGGACTTGCTCCGAGCGCTGATGGAGAATTTGCCAGACAGCATCTACTTCAAAGATGACGCCAGCCGGTTTCTGCGGATCAGCAAATCGAAGGCTTTGCGTTCCGGCCTGCAGGACGCGGCGGACGCCGTTGGGAAGTCCGACTTTGATTTCTTCAAACCGGAAGACGCTCAGACGTCCTTCGCCGACGAACAAGAAATCATGCGTTCGGAACAGCCGATCGTGGGCAAGGAAGAAAAGCACGTCTGGCCGGATGGCCGCACCAGTTGGGTGGCGACCAGCAAGCTGCCGCTGCGCGACCAGCAGGGACGTATCATCGGGACGTTCGGAATCTCGCACGACATCACCGAGCAGAAGCAGGCGTTGCAGGCTTTGCGCGACAGCGAGTTTCGCACGCGCATGATTGTCGAGACGGCGCTCGATGCGTTCATCGCGATGGATCACGAGGGCGCGATCATCGACTGGAACGCGCAGGCCGAGGCGACGTTCGGCTGGGCTGAGCGGGAAGTGTTGGGCAGGCTGCTGGTGGAAGTCATCATCCCGCCGCAATTCCGCGCGGCCCACAAGACGGGGTTGGAGCGGTATCTACACACTCGACAAGCCAAGATTTTGGGGCAGCGGTTGGAGTTGACCGCGTTGCATCGCGACGGCCATGAGTTTCCGGTCGAGATCACAATCTCCGCTCTGCAATTGGATGATCGTCGGCTGGAAAACGGAAACCGATCGCTGGATGGCCGGCACGAAAGCGCACCGCTCGATCGATCTTCGCAATCGAAAGACAGCGTCGTCTTCGCCGCGTTCATCCACGACATCACGAAACGCAAGGCGGCTGAGGCGGCGCTCCGTGAGGCGAAAGAAGCGGCGGAATCGGCGAATCGCTCCAAGAGCGACTTTCTGGCCAACATGAGTCACGAGATTCGCACTCCGATGAACGCGATTCTCGGCATGACGGAATTGGTGCTCGACACGCCGCTGGCCGAAGCCCAGCGTGACTACCTGATGACCGTCCGCGAATCGGGCGAAGCGTTGCTGCGGGTCATCAACGACATCCTGGACTTCTCGAAGATCGAGGCGGGCAAGTTGGACCTCGTCCCCGATGTCTTCAGCCTCCGCGAGACGCTCGGCGATGCGATGAAATCGTTGGCCGTGCGTGCTCATCGCGAACATCTGGAGTTGGCGTTTCGCGTGGCCACCGACGTGCCGGATACGCTGATCGGTGACGCGGGGCGTCTGCGGCAGATCGTGGTCAATTTGGTCGGCAACGCCATCAAATTCACACAACGCGGCGAAGTCGTGCTGGATGTCAGCCGCGCGGAAAACAGCCATGTGGCAACAAGCCACGCCGAACGAACCGTCACGCCGACGATTGTTTTGCACTTCTACGTCCGCGATACAGGCATCGGCATCGCGCCGGAGAAGCAATCGCTGATCTTCGAGGCGTTCGAGCAGGCGGACACTTCGACGACTCGACGCTACGGCGGGACGGGGTTGGGATTGGCGATCTCACAACGCTTGGTCAGGTTGATGGGGGGCCGCATCTGGGTCGATAGCGAGCTGAACATCGGCAGCACGTTTCATTTCACCGCAAGATTTGTCGTGCCGCCGTTGCCGTTGGAACCGGTCACCACGCGAACCGTCGTGATGCACGGCACGCGCGTGTTGATCGTCGATGACAATGCCACCAATCGCTTGATCTTGGAGGAGATGCTCGGCAACTGGGGCCTGGAACCCGTGTGCGCTGCGAGCGCTCGACAAGCGCTGGAGCAACTCCGCCTCGCGACTCAGGCCGGCCGGCCGTTCTCGATTGTGCTGTCCGACCTGCACATGCCCGATGCGGATGGCTTCATGCTGGCCGAGGCGATTCGTCAAGAACCGATACTCGCTCGCACAATGGTTCTGATGCTGACATCAGGAGACCGACAAGGAGACACGGCGAAGTGCCGCGAGCTGGGCATCTCGGCGTACCTCTTCAAGCCGATCAAACAATCGGAGCTTTTCAACGCGCTCGTGGCGACGCTGGGAGTCAACGGCGTCGAAGACCACTCGACTCCGGCACCCACCGCGGTCTTAGAAACGCTCCCGCCGATGCGCATCCTGCTGGCCGAGGACAGCATGGCTAATCAAAAGCTGGCCGTCGGACTGCTCACGAAATGGGGCCACCATGTCACGGTGGCCAATAACGGAGCCGAAGCTGTGAGAGCGTGGACCGAGCCTCCCGAAGGACGACCGTTCGATGTCGTGCTGATGGATGTGCAGATGCCGGAAATGGACGGCTTCGAGGCGACGGCCGCGATCCGCGAACGTGAGCAGTCACTCGGCCGGCACACACCGATCATCGCCATGACCGCACACGCCATGAAAGGAGACCGCGAACGCTGTCTCGCCGCCGGCATGGACAGCTACATCGCCAAGCCGATTCGCCAGCAGGAAGTCGTCGCGGCCTTGCGGCAGTCCCTGGCCGACGAGACCGGAGTGATCCGGCGAGCCGCCGAGCAAGATGCTCTCACGACGGTCGAGGCGGATTCCACGAGGGCAGCCACAACGACGACGCGACGTCTCAATTGGAACCAAGCCCTGCGTTTTGTCGCCAACGATCAAGACTTGCTCAGCGAGGTTTTGGCCGCTTTTGTCGAAGAATGCCCCGATTTGCAGGCTCGGCTGCACCAGGCGGCGGCCGCCGAGGATTGGCTGACGGTCGCCAAAACTTCGCACACTTTGCAAGCCGCATTACGGCTCTTTGGAGGCGAAGTCCTCGATTCGGCGATCACCCTGGAGGACCGTTGCAAACGGGGACAATCGGTTGAATGCCGCGTTCTGTTTGAAAAGTTCAGCGGAGAACTTGAGAATGTCCTCGCCGAAGTTCAAGGTTACTTGAAAGGCAGCTAGGAAGTAGGGTGGGACCAGCGGCGCTTCGACGCGCCGGCCCACCAGAAAACGCAGATTGAAGATGGTGGGCCGGCGCTCGAAGCGAGCTTGTCCCACCCTACGAGATTTCCCACTCAAGCCGGCGCTGGCGTAATGCCCGTGCCTACAAAGCTCAGCCCCATGCGTCCTGCTCAGCACACAGTTCTGGTTGTGGATGACTCCGCCATCGATCGCCGCTTGGCGTCTGGACTTCTTGAGAAAGAAGGACGCTATCAAATCCTGATGGCCACAAACGGCAAGGATGCCTTGTTAGCCCTGAAGATGCAGCCGATCGACCTCGTGTTGACCGACATGCAGATGGACGAAATGGATGGCCTGGAACTGGTCGAAGCCGTGCGAGCCGACTATCCGCTGACACCGGTCATCCTGATGACCGCTCTGGGCAGCGAAGAGATCGCGGTGAAAGCTCTCGAAAAAGGGGCCGCCAGTTACGTCGCCAAACGCCGCTTGCAGCAAGATCTGATGGAGATCGTGCAGCAAGTCATTGACAGCTCCGACGAGAATCGAATGCAGTCCCGGCTGATGCACCGCTTGGCTCGCAACGAGTTCTCGTTCGTGCTCAACAACGATCTGTCGCTGGTGCATTCACTGGTGAAGTATCTGCAACACACGCTGCGCTGCGTGCGATTGGCCGACGAGGTCGATCGCTTGCGAGTCGGCATCGCAGTCGAAGAGGCGCTGCTCAATGCGCTGTACCACGGCAACCTCGAAGTCAGCTCGGAGTTGAAAGAACGCGACCCGAATCTGTTTGAAGAGACGGCTCGCGAACGCTGCCAGGAAGAACCGTACCGCAATCGCCGCATCTTCATCGACGCCGTGGTCTCGCGCGAGCAAGCCCGGTTCACGATTCGCGACGAAGGCCCCGGCTTCAACCCCAAAGAACTGCCCGACCCCACCGATCCCGCCAATCTGGAAAAGCCCAGCGGCCGAGGCATCCTGCTGATGCGCTCCTTCATGGACGAAATCCGCTTCAACGAGCAGGGCAACCAAGTGACGCTCGTCAAGCTGGGAGTGAAACCTGAAGCTGGCGACGAGTGACGACAGAGTCCGTTGCCGCGCGCGGGACGTCCGGTAGAATCCGGCTCAACATCGACGTGCGACGGGGATTCGTCGCGGGCTTTCGCGGCCGAGCCGCCTCTTTTCGGGTTTCTCTCCTCGCAGGCACACGGATGTCCGAACTTTCGTTTTCGGGATTGCTCAATCAAA
>CAZILR010000053.1:1124-14704 GCA_964539995.1 uncultured Planctomyces sp. | reverse complement strand
CGATCGACGGCGGCACCGGGTTCGACATGCTGACCGAAGTGCGCGACGTCAATTTCGTGCTGACCAATGTCAGCTTGATTGTCAGCGGCAGCGCGTCGGAAACCGACTCACTCACCGGAATCGACTCGGCAACGCTCGGCGGCGGCCTGAGTTCAAACTCGCTCAACGCGAGTGGATTCGCACCACTGCTCACCACCACGGATCTGGCGGGGCTGAATTTCGGCGCGGGAGTCAATCTCGCGGCGAATGATCTCAAGCTCCAACTGAGGGACGGCTCGTTGGTGAGTGTGAACCTGACCGGAGCGGTCACGATCGATGACCTCTTGAACAAGATCGTGGCGGCCGCTCCCGGTGGAGTCACGCTCACGGCGGCGCTGAACGCGGACTCGAACGCGATCGTGGTCACTCAGACGGCGGGGAGTGGTGCGGGCAATTTGGCGTTTTCGTCGTCGTCCACGCTTGCGGCGGATCTCGGCCTGAACGTGACTGGTTCGGGGGCGACTCTTCAAAGCCGAAGTTCCATCACGACGGGCGTGATCCTGGATGGCGGCTCGACGATTCCTCTTTCCGCGTTGAATGGCGGAACCGGAATTCGCACGACCGATCTCACGACGATTCCGATGTTGGGCAATGAGAGCACGACCTCTTTGAGCGTGCTCAATCAAGGGGCCGGCGTGCGCACGGTCGCAGGCAACGATTTCCAGATCACGCTAACCGACGGGCTGACCGTCAACGTCAATGTGACTTCCACAATGACGTTGAAGCAGGTGTTCGATGCGATCACGACCGCGGCCAACGCGGTCGCGCCGGGACGAGTCACCATTCGAGTCAACCCGAAAGACGAAACCGCGCTGATTCTGAAGGATTCACAAGATCGCGGCAGCGATCTGAAGGTCACCGCACTGAATGGTTCGTTCGCCGCGGAGGACTTGGGGATCATCGGCGAGGGAATCGGCCAAACGCTCGAAGGAAGTCCGATCGGCAACATCGGAGCGGATCTGCGAATCACGCTGACCAGCGGTGGGACCGTCGATATCAACCTCACCGGGCTGAACACACTTGATGAGGTCATCAGCAGACTCAATGCCACCGGCGACACGCTCAACGTGACGGTGAATTCCGCCGGTACTGGTCTCGTGGTTCGCGACACGTTCAATGGGACGGGAACTCTTCAGATTGCCAATCTGAATGGCTCGCACGCGGCGGATGACTTGGGCATCCTCGGCACGGGTGTCGGCGCAATGATCAACGGCACGAGTATCGTCGGTGGCAGCCTGCGGCTCGACGGACGCAATGACGCGGACACGCTTATCGGCGGTTCGGGTGACGACATCCTCATCACGGGTGGCGGAGGCGACTCGCTGACGGGTGGAGTCGGCGTCGATACTTTGGTCGCGTCGCGCGATGCGAGCATGACGCTCGGCAATTCGTCATTGGTGTTCGGGTCCGGTGATTCGTCTTCGCTTAGCGGCGTTGAGCAAGCACGTTTGCTCGGCGGCGACAGCGCGAACGCGATCAATGCGTCCTCGTTCAGTCTTGGCTCCGTCACGATTGTGGGCGGTGCCGGCAACGACACGCTCACGGGCGGGTCGGGCAATGACCTGTTGTCCGGCGGCTTGGGCACCGACGTGCTGAACGGCCAGGGAGGTACGGACAGCATCGGCGAAATGGGGCAACGCATCGTGCTCGACAGCCAGGGAAACGGCGTCGGCGGAGCGGCCACGCTGGACCTCGCGGAGGGAACGAACGAAGTCGTGACGATCACGCTCGGCGCGGGTGTCACGGGAGGCAACTTCACGTTGACCTTCAATGGCGAAAAGACCTCCGAGATTCCGTTTGACGCCGATTCGTTCCAATTGAAGAGCATTCTGGCTCAGCTTGAGGGGCTTGAGCGCGAGGACTTGCTGGTCTCGAAGTCCGATTCATCGGCCGTCTGGACGGTCACGTTCGTGAACGCGAAGGGGGGGCTGAATGTTGCCGACCTCACCGCGACGAGCGTCGATCTCGTCGGTGGCGGAGTCACCGCGACCGTGACCACGCAGGGAGTCCAGGCACTGAACTCGCTGACGAGCATCGAGTCGGCCACGCTGTACGGGACGTTCGGCAACGATGTGATCGACGCGTCGGACTTCTCGGGCACGACGTTGATCCAAAGCTTCTTCGGCAATGACACGGTCTACGGAAGCAACGGAGCCGACACGATCGACGGCGGCGACGACGACGACCGCATCTCCGGTGGCGGCGGAGTGGACTCGATCAATGGTGGTGAGGGGATCGACACGATTGTCGAATCGCGGGACGTCCACTTCACGCTGACGAACACCACACTGACGCAAACCGGTGGCGTTCTCGGTGGTTCGACGGAGGTGGATTCGATCTCTGGTTTCGAGTGGGCGCACATCACCGGTGGCAGTTCGGGGAACACGATCAACCTCAGTGCCTTCACCGGACTGACGGACGACGTCCCTCTGGAGTTGTTGAATGGCGGCAACGGCTTTGGAGCCACGTCAGGCAAGAACGTGAGTCTGATCGGACTGGAGGCGACGACGACGCTGGCCGTGCTCAACAACGGAGCCGGAGTTCGCTTGTCGAACGGGACGGACTTTGTGCTGGTCCTGCGAAATGGCACGACGAGGTCGGTGGATCTCGGTGCTGTGACGACTCTCAAAGATGTTCTCGATGCGATTCAGCGGGCCGCTCCGAGTGTGACCGCCACGCTCGACTCGACCGGAACCGGAATCGTTCTGGAAGACTCCACGGCCGGGGCCGGCAACTTGCGAGTTCAAACGGCCACGAACACCTCCGCCGACTTGGGGCTGACGTTCCCAGGCGGCGAAGGAGTGTTATTCCAAGGGCCGGACCTCAACGGCCTGCCGATCAGCAACGGGGCCAGCGATGTCCTCGTGGTGCTGAGCGACGGTTCGCGAGCCAGCGTGGACCTCAGCAACAAGTTCTCGCTTCAAGATGCACTCGATGCGTTTTCAGCCGCCAACTCAAAGCTCAACGCTGCGTTGGATGCCGGGCGGACTCGCATCGTTCTCACCGACACTGCGGGAGGTGCTTCATCGATTGTCGTTATTGCGGTCAATGGCTCCACGGCGGGAACGAGTCTTGGTTTGGTGGGCGCGGGAGTGACCAGCAGCACGGCATCACTCACCGGAGTCGCTATCGGAGTCGCGCAGGCGGCGATCGACGGAGGCGACGGCAACGATTCGATCATCGGGACGGCCGGCGACGATGTCATCACTGGGGGAACCGGCAACGACACGATCGCGGGTGGCGGAGGCACGAACACGCTCGTCGAGCAGCGTAACGCCAACATGACGCTCGGAGCCTCGACGTTGGTCATCGGTGGCGAGACCGACAGCTTCACGTCGATTCAGAAGGCCGAACTGACCGGTGGGGCGAGTGCAAACACGATTGATGCGTCGGCCTTTGTCGGTTCGGCTACTCTCGCGACCGGCGGCGGACTCGACACGCTGAAAGGTCCGCAAGGAGATGCCCTCTTCAAAGTCACGATTGATGGGCTGACCACGCCCACATCTGCCTCGGACACCGCCAATCAAATCACGATTTATCCTGCGGGAGGCAGTAGCACCTACGAAATTGAAAAGACTGGCGGCACGGTTCTCCAGACGGACTTTTGGAGGATTAACACCGTCGGTTCGACGAGCAACGTGAATTACAGGTTGCGAGGTCTCTCACTGGTTGTTGGTGAGAATCTGGTCGTTCAGAACGCGGACATCACCCTCTCCGCTGAAAGCCTGACGATCAACGGCTACACGCTGAGCACCGCTTCAAGCACTGACAACGCCCGCAACATTTCGATTCTGGCGAAGCACATCAACATTGGCGGCGGGACGATCATTGACGCTCGTTCGACCGCGGTCGGCAAGACGAGCGGCACTGTCACGATCGCGGCGGTCGATGACAAAGCGAGGATCACCGGGGGACCAGTGGGTGCCCAGGCCAACATTGATCGGCTCGAAACGAGCATCAACATCGGCGCTGCCGAGATTTATGGCGGAACGGTCCAGATCAATGCCGTGGCTGACAGCCGTTTCTTCCTCGGCAACCGCGACATGGCGGGCAATACAGTCTCTGATCTGGGCAAGACGATCGGCTCCATTGCCGTTCAGACGATTACCGAAGCGTTTCCGATTTTCACTCAAGTGTCACATGCGAAATCCATCGCTGACATCAAGATTGGGACAGCGGCGACTCCCACCATCATCACGGCGGATACGGTCAGCGTGATGGCGGACACTGCGGCGGCCATCGCGAGCAAACCGATCGGCATTCTGGTCTCTATCCCGGTCGCCGTGATGCAAACGTCTTCGACGATTTCCATCGACAATGCGCACATCACGACGACCGGTGATTTGACCGTTCGCTCGAAGACCGACAATCAGATCAACAACCAGGCGGTGGTCACGGCCATCCCTGTGGGGGTTGGCATCTCGGTCAGCGTTTTAGTTTCCGATGCCACAGCCACGTTGGGGCCCAAATCGGTCGTGAATGTCGGTCGCGACCTGTTCGTTCAGGCCGACACCGTTGATCGGAACTACACATTTGCGAATGCGTACGGCGATTCGTCGTCACTCGTCACAGTCGGGGCGAGCATTCATGTGGCGGATCTCGGTTTGCTGGCGAGCATCGACGGTTCGGCAACGGTCGGTCGCAACGTCAACGTCACGACCGATCTATCGAAGATGCCGGTCGAAGCGCAGAAAGGGATCTTCTTTCCGTCGTACTTTGATGGGGTTTCCGCGCGGGCGTCGATCGATCCGGCTGGCTCGTCCGGTGATCCGCTCAATGATCTCGCGGGGAGTCTCATTGGCCTGATCGCGACCCCCATCAGCGGCGCGGTCACGAATCGGATCGCCACCAGCAGGACGACCCAAAAGCTCATCTCGAAAGGAGGCTTTAGTCGCTTCCTTGGCAAACGATTGTTCGAGTTGGGCGATACCGTCAAGGACAGTACGCCGTTTCAAGGGGCCTTCAGCGTGGCCGTTGATGTGTACACGACGGACGCTGTTTCTCGCATTGGCGATGGCGTCCTGAACGATCCGGCCCATGTGGCCATGGTGGATGCCGGCGGGTTCATCAATGTCACCTCGCAGGTAAAGGTCCGCCCGAATGTGACTGCTCAATCGACCGTGGACTTTTCGCCAGACGCCGATTTAGGACTGTCACCCAACAAGGGGTTGGCTCAAGTCACCAAGGCGGATGGAACTCAGATTCTTGAAGGGACTCCCGCCGTAATGGTTTCGTTAGCGGTGGCCGTCGGCTCTCATGACAAAAGGAGCGAAGCCCTCATCAATGGGAACGCCACAGTGGATGCCGGCAAGGCGATCACCGTCGATGCGCAGACGCTGAATCGGTTCGATCCCAGCAGTGCCTATCTCGCCAACCTCGCGTCCGCGTCCAAGGCGACCGATCCGAAATACTTCACGGATCAAGGGTCGAAGATTCTGAACGGCGGCGAGATTGTCGAAATCAAGAATGACCTCTCGGACAAGATCAAGGCGGGGCGCAGATTCCGGTTCCTCGGGCCGAATGGCAGCGAAATTGCCTTGGCCGCCGAAGACTACTTAAACACGACCCGCTGGAAGGAAGTCACCGCGGCGGACACCGGCCTGAACACCTTCCGGATCCTGACGACATTCCTCGACAACAACTTCGGCCTGGACGCCAATCTGGCGGATGTCTGGACGCAATCGGCAGCCAGTGGTGCCGAGACGGCTGCGATCGCGGGCTCGGTCGCTGTCGTCACGCTGAAGCAAAACGCCTCCGCCAAGATCAAAGACGGGGCAAAGATCAACCAGAAGAACGATGCCCAGCATCCACGCACGGGACTTCAGAACGTCACGGTTTCCGCAACCAGCCAGAACGACACGATTGACCTGGGTGGCAATTTCCAAACTCCTGGCGTGAACAACGTGCTCGTAGGGTCCGGCTCGACTTTCCGAACTTGGAAGCGAACAGGGCTGCTCAAGAAAGGTGGCTTCCAGGGTTTCACTTTTGATGGTGCCGGCGGTGATACCAAGGGAGCCGTCGGCGTGACTTCGACTTCGTTCTTCTATCGCAACAACGTGGCGGCCACGATCGAAGACGGCGTGGACCTGTTCGCGAACAAACTCGACGTCACGGCCAACAACAAAGTGCTCGGCATTGCGGTGGGCGCGTCGGGAGGCAAGTCGGAAGACTTCACACTGACCGGCGTAGCCGTGGTCAACAAGGTGGACAACACGACCTTCGCGACGATTGGCGGGCAAGCGGTCGTGAACGTGTCCGGCAACACGACACTATCGGCAACCGACACGACAACGCTCGTGACCGTGGCTGGTTCGCTGGCACGTTCCGAGAAAGTGGGGATCGGTGCCTCGGTCGCGCTCAATTTGGTGAATCGCCGTACGGAAGCCTACATCGGGAATGTCTTCGAGGACACGGTGCTCGTGAGTGGCGGTTCCTTCACCTCAACCGGCAGTCTCAGCATCAGCGCGACCGCCGATGGTTTCATGGGCACGTTCGCCGTCGCCGGAGCATTCGCGTCGAACGACGACGATCCCGACAACTTCGACACGACGAGCGTCGCGATCGGGGCCGCCGTCGCCGTCAATGACGTCGATGAGATCGTGCGAGCTTACATCTACGACGCCACCGTGAGCGCCGGCGGCAACATCACGATGTCTGCCATCGCCAGTCCCGTGTTCGAAGCGTTCTCGATCGGTGCGGCGATTGCGAATGGTGATTCCAACAGCGTCGGCATCGCTGGATCGGCGTCGGTCAACAAGGTCGAAGCCGACATTCAGACCTTCATCAAGGACAGCCACGCAAGTCGATCGCGCGGCGTCACGTCCACCGCTGGAGGCATCGAACTGACGGCGACGGATGACACGGAAGCGTTCGTGCAATCCGGAGCCGTTGCAGTTGCCTGGCAGGGTGACGGGATGAATGGCAAAGGTGGCCGCTCGGTGGCCATCGGAGCGTCGATCGCACTGAATCTCCTGGGCGAGAGCGATGATGCCAACGAGACGCTCGCGTACATCTCGAATGCCACGGTGAGTGCGCGGGATGACATCAATGCCACTTCCTCCGTGACCGGACAGAGCCACGCGCTGGCGGTCGGCGGAGCTGTTTCGGGAGCCGGCGGCACGACACTGTCGGGCGAGTCGAACCTGGCCGGAGCCGCCGCCGGAGCCTTTGCGACCAACGTCGTCTATCGGTCGAACAAGGCGTATGTGAACCAGGGAAGCAGCGTCACCAGCAGTCTGCAGGGAGTTTCGTTCTCCGCCAAGGATCTCACCAAGCTGCTGCGAGCGGATGCCTTCGGTGTCGCAGTCGCCTTCGCCGCGACGGTCGGTTCCCCCTCGGCATCGGGAGCGCTCGCCATCGGTGTCGGAGTCGCGCGTAACAAGGTCAAGAATTCCATTCTGGCCTTCATTGATGGCTCGACCGTCGATGCTCAAGACGACATCAGTCTGACCACCGACAATCAAGCGAACTTCTCCACGCTGGGCATCGGTATTTCGGTGGGAGTGGCGACCGGAACGGGGACCACGGGAGCGATCGCTGGTGCAGGTTCGGCGGCGGTCAATGAGATCGACAATCAGATTGAGTCGTACATTCTCAACGCGGGGGGAACGGCATACGTCAAGAGTTCTGCGGGAGGAGTCTCGCTGTCGGCGGCGGACAACGGTGACGTGACCGGTGTGGCCGGGACGTTGGCCGTCGCGGTCGGTGCGGGAACCGGCACGGGTGCCACGTTCGCGGTTGCGGCGGGAGTGTCCGTCGTGTTGAACGACATCGGTTCCAATTCGGGTTCATCGATCCGCAGTTACATCGACGGCTCGAAGGTGGATTCGGCGGGACCGATTTCGCTCTCGTCCGTTTCCAACGTGCATGTCATCGGAGTCGGTGTGGCTGGCGGCGTGGCCGTAGCCGCCGGAACCGGACCTGGACTCGCCGGTGCGTTTTCCGGAGCCGGTGTCGGTGTGCGGAACACGATGGTCACCGTGATCGAATCCAGCATTCGCAACTTCAGCACAGTGACGGCCAACAACGGCGCGACGATGCTCAACGACAGCATCACACTGACCGCGCAAGACAATTCGGAATTCGACGCCGACGCGGTGGGAGCATCGGTCGCGGTGGGAGCATCCCTCTCCGGCAACGCCGGAGCGATCGCCGTCGGCTTCGCTGTGGCGCTCAACAAGGCGAACAACAACGTCATCGCGCAGATCAGCAATTCGTTTGTCACAGCCGATTCGGGCAGCGTCGCGCTGACGGCCTCGGAAGATGCGGACATCGCAGCCGTCGCGGTCGCGGCGACTGTGTCGGTCGGCGCTTCAACGGCCATGAACGGGTTGGCCATCAGCGGCGGCGGTGCGATCGCTCTGAATAGTTCGCTGAGCGATGCGAACGCGGCGATCATCAACAGCACCATCACGGCTGGCAACGCGGTCAACGTGAACGCGGACAGCAATGCGGAGATCAACGCGGTTGTCACCAATGTTTCGGTCGCGGTCGGTGCCGCCACGCTCAATGGTGGTGCCGCGGCGCTCGGAGCGGGGGTTGCTCAGAACTACATCGGCTTCGACGAGCACGGCACTCGCGAAGACGATGTGCAAACCGGCAATCCCAAGAACGCTCAGGTTCGGGCCTACTATGAGAATTCGAGCGTCACCGCAGGCGGCCAAGTCGGCGCGTCCGCGATCACCGATATGGACATCACGTCGGAGGTCGTCTCGATCTCGGTGGCCGTCGGTGTCGGCGGGGCAAACGCCTTCGGGCTGGCGGGTTCGGGAGTCTCGACCGAGAACAAGATCGCGACGGATGTGAAGGCGACGATCAACGGCAACGGAACCAACGGCATCCACGCAGGAAGTGTTTCGCTGGTCGCGAGCGACACCTCCACGATTTACGCCGGAGCGGGTGCGGCTTCGGTCGCCGTCGCGGTGGCAGGCACGACGGCCTTCGGGTTGTCGATCGGAGTGGCCCTCGCTCGCAACCAGGTTGCCAACAACGTCGAAGCGTCGATCGCCAACGCGGGGAATTTCACAACGACCGCGACGGGAGGCGGAGTCACTCTGAGCGCGACAGAAAACGCCACGATCACCGCTGTGTCCGTCGCGGCCTCGATCGCTGTGTCGGTCGGCACGACGGGCCTCGCGATCAGCGGTGCAGGAGCGGAATCGACGAACGTGATTCTGTCGAAGGCCAACGCCTACATCAAAGACAGCACCGTGACCAGCAAGGGAGATGTCTCACTGACGGCGACCTTCGGGGGCACGATCGACGCGCATGTCGTGGCAATCACGGGTGCGGTCGGAGTCGGTGGCAGCGCGGGCGTCGGAGCTTCGATCGGAGCGGCCGTGGCTCGCAACCTGATCGGCTGGAATCTCGGAGCGATCAACACGCTGGTCGGCTCGAAGAACGCGGTCGAGGCGCAGGCGTACCTCGTCAATTCCAGCGTGGACGCGGCGGGCGATCTGTCGCTCAAGGCGATTTCCACTCCGACCATCATCGCCGGTGTCGGAGCCGGTTCGGTGGCGATTGCGGTGGGCAATGTCGGCGTCGGCTTGAGCGGTGCGGGTGTGCTCACGGAAAACAAAATCGCCACGAAGATTCATGCCACGATTACGGGAGACGGCCTCTCGGGAGTCAAAGCGGCCGGTGTCGAATTGCTGGCGAAGGACGAATCGCACATCGACGCCGATGCCGGAGCCGCGTCCATCGCAGGGGCCTTCGGTCAAGCGGGAGTCGCGCTGACGATCGGAGTCGCGTTGTCTCGCAACGACATCGCCAACGACGTGCAGGCCTTCATCATCAACGCGGATAACGGTGTCCTCGCACGCGGCGGCAACCTGTCGGTCAAGGCGGAAGAGATCGCCACGATCGACACGACAGCCGTCGCGGCCTCGGTCGGTGTCGGCATCGGAGCGAATGGCGGACTGGCTCTGAGCGGTGCCGGTGCCGAGGGGACCAACATCATCAACAATGTGGTCAAGGCGTACATCGAGAACAGCATCGCGAAGGCGGGAGTCTTCACCTACAGCGTGTTCGACCAAGTGAATGAACTGCGGACGGGCGACACGGTCCAACTCTCCACCGGAAATGCCTATCGCTACATCGGCACGGATCGACTCGATCCGGATGGCTTCCTGGATCCGATCGTTTTGACCGGCGAGAACTATTTCGACACGTCGAAGTGGGAGTCGCTTGGTTCGCGATTCGACCTCACGGTGGATGCCAAGAGCACGTCCACCATCACGGCCGTGGTTGGCGGCGTCGCGGCGGCGGTTGGCGGTGGTGTGTTTGTCGGTGTGGCAGGTTCCGTCGGCGTGTCGCTGGCTCGGAATCTGATTGGCTACGACGGCATCAGCGACGACACCGGCTTGGGCAACAAGGTCATCGCGTACATCAAGAACTCGACGATCGATGCCGCTGGAGACGTCGCCGTCCGAGCGAACGCCAAGGACACGATGGAGACCACCAGCTTCGCCGGATCGGTGGCCGTGGCGGTGAGCATCGTCGCCGGTGCGCTGGCGGGGAGCGGAACCGAGGCCACGACACTGAGCAGCAACGAAGTTCACGCCACCATCGAGAACAGCACCGTCATCGCCGACCGTGATCTGATCGTGTCGGCGATCGCCGACAGCCAAATCACGAAGGCGAAGTCCATCGGCGTGGCGGTGTCGGCAGCCATCGGCATCAGCGTGGCGATCTCCGTGAATGCGTCGCTCGCAGAAAGCTCCATCACGAATGACGTCCTCGCGAAGATCAGTTCGACAGCGACCACGTCGATCATCGTGGGTCGGAATCTCAGTGTCGTGGCAGATCAGAAGAACGCGAAGATCACGGGAGTCGAAGCCGTTTCGACCGCGGTCTCGATCGGCCTCTTTTCGGCCAGCGGTGGCGGCATCGACATCGACAACACCGTGGACAACAAGGTCGTCGCGGCTATTTCTGGTCCGCTCTTGGTCAATGTCGCTGGCGACGTGACGGTCAGCGGCAACGAGAACGCTTACCTCGAAGCCGACGCCACTGCCGTGACAGTCGCCATCAGTCTGGGTGCGGCGATCGGCGCGGCGTTGGTGAAGAATGAAATTCTCAGCGAAATCTCAGCGAGCATCGTCAGCGCGACGGTCGGCTCGACGAGTACCTATGTGCTGGCGAACTCCACGGCCGCCATTCCCAAGACGTTCACGGCGGGTGTCGCGGCGGCACTCGTCGGAGCCACCGGCAATCGCTCGGATGCGGACATCAAGGTCAGCACGAAGGCGTTCACGCAGTCCGCCACGCTGCTTTCGTCCGATCGGGTCGAGATTCGCTCCTCGGCGACGAACACCGCCAAGGCAGGAGCCTACGGCGGAGCGTTCGGAGCGGTTGCGGTCGGCGCGATGATCGCCGACATCGAGCTTGGTCTCGGACAAGACAGTCTCGGAAACGACATCGACGAAGTCGTCGCCGAAGCGGGAAGCAACACCAAAATCATCGCGGGAACGCTGGTCATTTCGGCTAGCACGACCGACGACCTCTTGGCCGAAAGCGTCGCGGCCGGTGCCGGCGCTGTGGCTGCGACCGGATCGCAGTCGAACACGTTCAGTGACAACGCGGCGATCGCTCGGCTGGGAGCGAACACGCAGGTCACCACGAATTCGTTCCTCTTGAGATCGGTCGGTTCGCAAAAGACCGATGCGTCCGCCGACTCGTATTCGTTCGCTCTCGCAGTCGGGACCGGCGCGGGCGCGATCAATAAGAACTACAGCAAGGCGAATGTGGACGTCGGCGCGAATGCGGTGGTCACCTCGCAGAACATTCTGATTTCCGCCAAGAACGAGCTGACCAAGGATCGCTACAAGAATGCCAGCAATCTGCGAGCAGGCTCCGCGAGCGTTGCCGGCTTAACAGTGCTGACGAGCGATACCGAAATCGGAAACAGCACACGCACCTTCCAGGCGAACGTGAACATCGCCTCGGGTGCGAAACTCACAGCCACGGGTGACAACAAGAATCCGGGAGTCTTCCGCGTGGAGACTTCGACCGACGTGACCGCCGTGGACAGCGTGCGCATCGAAACGGTTTCGGGCTACACCCTCTCCGTGGGCCTGTCGGAAGTGACCGCAGACACGGACGCGAACATCAACGTGACGGGTGCCACGCTGGAGAATCAGTCGGGCGATCTGTTCTTGACCAGCAGGACCGGTTCGGGCTTGCGACCCAGCGCGAACGTGCTCATGGCGAGCGCCTACACCGGCGCGGCCGGAGCCGACGCGAAGGCGATTGCCACCACCGATGCGACGATCACCGTCAACAACTCGGACCTGCGCGGCAGCGACGTGTTGATCTATGCCGGTCGCGACAGCACCGGCGTGCCGAATCTGCACGACAGCTTTGCCAACGTCGAGATCACGGCCTTCTCGCTGCTGCCCAACATCGTGGTCCCGGTCGTCAAGGCGGAGATCAACGAGAATAACGTCATCAATCTCTCCGGCACGACTCAGATTCGAGCGTTGGAAGACATCAACCTGCTGGCGAACGAGGGATTGGGCGGAGACAAGCGCGCGGGCACGAGCGGTCTCGCGTTGTCGTTGTCACTGCTCCCCTACGGCTTCCCGGTTCCGAAGGGGAACAAAGTTACGAGCACGAATCTCGTCAACATTGGCACTTCGGTGAAGCTCGAAGCGGGACTCAACGCGCGCAGCATCGTTCTGCTCAAACCGGTGACCGATCTCGACGGACCGGACCTCGACCCCGCGTTGCTCGGTACGGAGTTGACGGCGGCCCAGAAGACAGCGCTCTTCACGAGCGATAGCGTCACGATCCCCAACGACATTCGGTACGAATACGGCCGGCTCAACCTGGAGAACATCGCGTTCACGATTTCGGCCGGCACGATCATCAAGGTCGTGAATGATTCGGAAGGAAATCGCGTAGGCGGTGGCGGCGATGTGGGCGGCTTCTATCAATACCGCACCTCGGCCGCTGGCGGCGACCTGATCATTCTGGAAACGGAGAACTTTGCGAACACGAGCCGCTGGACGAGGCTGACCACGACGTCGATCCCCGGCAACCGCGACACCGGAGCGACTGGTCAGCCGTCAATCGCGGAAGCCCAGGCCGCGCTTGATGGAAGCAGCAGCGAAATTACCGTCTATCAAAGCGACGTCACGAAGGCATTCGGCGCGACGTTGAAGGATCAGTTCTACGTCATCAAGCCGGTCACGCTCGCGGCACCGACGGTGACGTACCAAAACCTCGGCGGCCTCCTGATCGCTCAGCGACAGAAGATTCTCGACTGGATCGCCAGCCACGCATTCAATGACGAAGCGATCGCCCGCTACGAAGTGCAGCTTGCCGTCGTCGAAGAAACGCTCGCCGACTTTGGATTGCTGGAATCGGTCCAAGTGGAAGGCGAGACGGTCACGCTGGTGAAGAAGGAACTCGACACACTCTTCGTCAATCTGCCGGCGGTGTACTCCGCCCCCGGCTCGATTTTCGTCGAAGGGAATACGCTGAGTCAGGTTGGTGTGAGCGTCGCCCTGGCGAACCAGCAGCTCGTCACCCGCGCTGGT
>CAZILR010000053.1:0-1112 GCA_964539995.1 uncultured Planctomyces sp. | reverse complement strand
GCGACAACAAGCGAGTCGATGTCGTGAACGGCGAACTGAAAGTGTTTGCGCCGGGCAACGTCTACTTCAACGGAGCTTCGCTGACGGCCGTCAACAGCACCTCCGAACCGTCGATCACGGTCACGCAGCAGGCCCTCAGCCCACTGTCCCGTTATGCCATCCCGGTGCCCGAGGTCGATCAGGGACTTTATGTCGTCGGCGATCTCGTCAACGAAGCGGGCAGCGCCACGATCAGGAATTTCGAAGGCAGCATCAGCGTCTCCGGCGAGATTCGCGCGAAGACCGTGGACGTCCAGGCCGCGACCGATTTCACGCTGAACACCGAGGATTGGCTCCACACCAACAGAGACCCGCGGCAGTACGTCAATTTCGACGCACTGCGGATCGCCGCCTTCAATTCCGGATCGGGAGCCGTTTTCCAGGCTGGAACGACCAACTCGGCTTACACGCAGGCGTTGGCGAACCTCAACACGGCGATCAACACGGACCACACCAAGATTCTGGCGCAAGGCCGGATCGCCATCACGGCTCGGTATCTCAACATTGATGGGCTCATTCAGAGCGGCGTGCAGACCGTGACGGTGCATGTCGCCAGCAACTTCCGATCGAGCGACACCAAGCCGTTCCTGGACAACACAGGTAAGCCACAGGCGGGAATCTCGTTTGGTGCGGACGGAGTTCCCGTCGAGGGCTACTTCGATGCCGAGAAGCAGGCCATCGTGATCGACGACATCGTCCCCAGCGGCGGTCGCATCATCATTGCAGGCCAGATCCTCAGCACCGGCAATGGGCGATTGAAAGTCGCTTACGGCTACGCCAACGTCGATATCCGCAACGACAGCCCGTACCAGACGATCGTCAACCGCATCGACACGACGAAGTATCGCGATGGCAAAATCACGAGGAATACGTCGTCGCCGCGGATGGAACCGTCACCGAGACGACCTATAACGGCACTCTGCAAACAGAGAATGTCGAGATCGAAGGGAACGACGCGGTCGTCTCCTCGATCAACTACGTTTTGCAAAGCACGGTCAACCACGCGGCCAACAGCGCGATCACGTTCTCGCCCGAAGCGGGGCTGCGTTACATCTGGACCGAAGGGCAAGAGA
>CAZILR010000052.1:0-14706 GCA_964539995.1 uncultured Planctomyces sp. | reverse complement strand
CACGGCAGCGGCTGGACCACGATCTACGGGCACATGATGGCCGAGACCATCGTCGTCTCCGTCGGGCAGACCGTCACGAAAGGGCAACTGCTGGGGTTCATGGGAAGCTCGGGCAGCAGCACCGACACCCACCTCCATTACATGGTGCAACACAACGGCTCTCTGGTTGAGCCGTTCTACTCCATCAGCGATTACTTCGCCTCGCCAGTCCCGACGTATCAAGGGGATCAAACGCCGTTCATCCTGGACGCCGGCATCACGAACGAGGATCCCAGTTCCGACTACCAGGAACGTCCGTCCGAAAGCCGCGTCTTTGCGACGGACGGTTCGCAGACGATGCGGTACTGGTACCGGTACTCGCACCTCAACGTGGGTGATGCGTTGCGGATTCGATTCCTGCGGCCGGACGGCTCGGAATACACGCAAGCCACCTCCAGCACGCAGACGTCGATCGCGCGATACGGCACGCAGTATTGGAATCTCAGCTCCGGCAACTGGTCTCGGCACGTTGGTACCTGGCAGGCCACGGTGTCGCTGGTGCGCGGCGGAGTGGAAACGGAACTCTCGCGGTCGTCGTTCGAGGTCGTTGGTTCCGGCGAAGGAATTGCGGAAGCTCGGCTGCGCGACTCCGGCAGCCGTTTGATTCCTGATGGGCGCACGACGCCGTTGGATTTCGGATCGGTCGCTCAGGGTGGAGCCACGCCGACACAGACCTACACGATTCAGAATCATGGTTCGGCGACGCTGACATTGTCGGGAGTGACGCTGCCGACCGGCTTCTCGCTGGTCGGATCGTTGCCGGCGTCGGTCGCAGTCGGCGGCAGCGCGACGTTTACAGTGCAGCTCGACACGAGTGTCGTCGGCTCGAAGTTCGGAGCCGTGCAGTTACTGACCAACGACGCGAACGAAGCGATCTACGACTTCAACGTGGAAGGAATCGTGACGGGAACGGCCACGGCGGGTGCTCCGGCCATCACGCTGCCCGGTCCAGCGGCGGCGTATCAAGCAGGCAACAGTCCGGTCGCGATCAGCCCGGCGGCCACGCTGACCGATTCCGATTCGTCCCACTTCAACACCGGGACGTTGACGATCGAGTTCGCAGCGGGTGGGCGGACCGGCGACGTGCTGTCGCTGCTGAACCAAGGGAGTGGCTCTGGGCAGATCGGTGTCAGCGGCAGCAACGTCTCCTTCGAGGGAACGCAGATCGGTACCTTCGCGGGTGGTTCCGGTTTGACGCCGCTGGTCGTCACGCTGAACTCGAATGCAACCGTCTCGGCGACTCAGGCGTTGTTGCGAGCAGTCGCGTACTCCAACGCCAGCATCGTGAATTCCGCGCCGCGTTATGTGCGTTTCACACTGATCGACGACACGGGCAAGACCAGTAACATGGCCGTTGAGTCGGTCATTACGGATGTCGTCGGCACGATCTCAAACAGCATCGACTTTGGCGATGCTCCCATTGCGGCGGATTCAGGATTCGCATCCAGCTATCCGACCACGCTGGCTCAAGACGGCGCGCGGCACGTCGCCACGGGGATCAAGCTGGGGACGGCGCGCGACAGCGAACTCGAGGGTCAGCCGCTGATCTTGGCTCGCGGGGATGAACTCAGTGGCACTGACGATGAAGACGGAGTGACCATAGGCTCGCTGAGTCGTGGCACGGGCGGGACAGCGACGGTGATCGTCAGCAGCAGCGGATTCCTGGATGCGTGGATCGACCTCAATCACGACGGTGCGTGGAGTGTCTCGGAACGAGTCTATTCCGGAGCCGTTACCGCCGGGACGAACACGATCAACATCGCCGTTCCAACCAGCGCGTTGGCCGGAACCACGTTCGCACGCTTCCGAGTGAACAGCACAGCCGCCGGTCTGAATCCGACGGGTTTGGCCAGCGATGGCGAAGTGGAAGACTACTCGGTCAGCATCGCCTCGCTGGGAAGCTGGACCTTCGAGGGACCGGGCACGACTCAAAACGGACAGCTTGAAAACACGACGCCCGACCGACAAGTCGCCGGTGCAACAAACGTCGTGCTTCCGCATCCAACGAATGCGGACATCATCTACATCGGCACGGTCAATGGCGGCATCTGGAAGACCACCAACGCAACGGCAACGAATCCGACGTGGGTTCCGCAGACGGATTTCGCATCGTCCTTGTCGGTCGTGTCGTTGGCGTTCGATCGAACGGACGTGACGCTGCAAACGCTGGTGGCCGGCATGGGGCATCCCAGCAGTTACGGCACGGTCGGCGGCCCGCTCGTGGGCATTCTGCGCACGACGAACGGTGGAACGACGTGGACGAACCCCGGCAGCGTCGGGATCGTGGGCGAGGACATCGCCGGCATCGCCGCGCGAGGCAACACGATTGTCGCGGCGGCGTCCGATTTCAGCATCGACAACGCGACGTTTTCGAGCGGCGGCATGTTCCGCAGCACAGATGGCGGCGCGACCTTCTCGCTGATCACGACGGGAGACTTCGGCGACGGCCAGGATTTCACCGATCTCGTCGCGGATGTCACGGACGGCACCGGTCAACGGCTGTACGCGGCGGCGGGACAGAACGGCATCTATCGCTCGGACGATTTCGGAGCGACGTGGACCAAGATCACCGGCTCCGGGATCAACGCCACGATGCACGGATTCATCAACGATCCGACCAACTCGAATCTGGAAATCGCGGTCGCACCGACGACCGGCCGGCTGTATGTGACGGTGCTGCTCAGTGGCAAGCCGATGGCGATTTTCCACACAGACAATCCAACGTCGGCCACTCCGACGTGGAATCAGATGGACGTGCCGATCGTTGCCAAGGGGAGCAGCGTCGCGGCGGCGACCAAACCGATCACCGGCGCGACAAACGCCTCGCCGATTGTCATCACATCGACCGGACATGGGTTGAGCACCGGACATCTGGTGGTCATCAGCGGAGTCACCGGTAACACGGCGGCGAATGGACTGTTCGCGGTCACGAAGATCGACAACGACACGTTTTCGCTCGTTGGGAGCACAGGCAACGGAAGCTACGCCGGCGGCGGCACGTTCACCGCAGTGCGCACCGCGAACGGCGGCAAGCTGGACGGCGTGGCCGGCGCATCGCCGATCCACTCGAAGCTCGAAGCGGGCTTGGGAGTTCCGGAGCCTCAACCGATTCTGCCCGGTTTCCGAGGGGGCACGCACTTCGGCCTGACGGTTGATCCGACGAACGCCAACATCATTTACCTGAGCGGCGATGCTCAAAAGGCGGACGCCAATCCGGTCGGCGACTCGACGTTCGGCGGCGCGGTGTTCCGCGGCGACGCCAGTCTGACGCGCGATCCGACGGTCGTTCCGTCTCCGCAGTGGGATCACATCACACACGATATCGTGCCGAGCTACGACGCTCCGGGCGGCACGGCCAATGGAACGACACCGCACGCCGACTCGCGCGATCTGGCGTTCGACGCGAATGGTCGATTGCTCGACGTGAACGACGGTGGCATCTATGCCCGCACCAGCCCGCGCGACAACACCGGCGACTGGTACTCGCTCAACGGCACCTTGGGAACGATCGAGTTCCATCAGATCGCATACGATTCGCTGTCAAATACGATCCTGGGCGGCACTCAGGATAACGGCACGCCATATCAGACGGCGTCCGGCAACACCGTCTGGGATTTCTTGTCCGGCGGAGATGGTGCCGAAGTCGCGGTCGATACGACCAGCCTTGCGGGCTCGAGCCAATCGGTGCGGTACTCCAGCAGCCAGTACCTTGCGAACTTCAACAAGACGGTGTGGGACGCATCGGGACGATTGGTGAGCTCGACCTATCCGGCGATGACGGTGACCAGCGGAGCGGCGTTCGACGCGCAGTTCTACACGGCCGTCGGATTGAATCACGTCGCGCCGAGCCGCCTGATTTTCGGCGCGAACAACGGCTTGTACGAGACGACAGACCAGGGCGCGACGCTGACGCAAATCTCCAGCACGATCATCGCGTCTGGCTCGACGCCGAATGCCATCGACGCCGGCGGCAAGTCGGGAGGCGTGGACAATCCCGATGTCGCGTACATCGGGGGCAGCGACGGCAAGGTTTATGTGCGGACGACTTCAGGCGGTGCCTTCACTGCCACGACACCGACGGGAGGCGGCTACATTCGCGACGTGCGCATGGATCCGACCGATTGGAATCAGGCTTTCGCGCTCGACTCGAATCAGGTCTTCCGCACGACGAACGCCGGATCGCAGTGGTCGGACATCACGGGCGATCTGTTTTCCGTGTCCGGAGCGCAGTCGTTGTACACGATGGCGTATGTGTCGGCGGCCAACGCCATCACGATCGGCACGAACGTCGGCGTGTTTGCGTCGATGGTGTCCGCACTGGGAACCTGGTTTGAACTCGGCGGCGGCTTGCCGAACGTGCTGGTCTATGACATGGACTACAGCGTGGCCGATGACGTGCTGGTGGCCGGCACGTTGGGCCGCAGCGCATGGTCGCTGGACAACGCCAGCTACTACGTCTCCGCCGCAGTGTTGGGGACGACAACCGTGAGCCTCGACGGCTCGAACAACCTCGTCATCACAGACTCATCGAATGCTCCGGACCGATTGACGATCAAGTCTGACACGACCAACAACCGGTTCGTGATCCATGACCCGGACAAGAGCATCACCGATTCGACGGGTCTGGGCACATTCCTGGATGCTCAAACGCTGGCGATCCCGTTTGCTTCGGTAACCGGGACCAAGTTGATTGTGAACGGCAGCGGCTCGGACGATTCGCTGACGGTCGATTTCTCGCTGGGCAACTTCAGCAAGGAAATCGAATTCGATGGCGGCGCTTCCTCACAGGGGGACACGATCGCGTTTACCGGTGGCACGTTGACGACCGAGACGCTGGCCTACACATCGGCGTCAGGCGGTTCGGTTGACTTCACGAGCAACTCGCAGATTCGGTTCAGCAATGTCGAGTCGCCGATTGAGTCGAACGTGGCGACGACGAATGTCTCGGTCAGCTTCACGAACTCGGCGGAGACGCTCAGCGTGCTGCCGTGGGACATCAGCGGCAGCGGGCAAACGATGGTGAAGTCCTCCGCCGGGCATGTGGCCGCGTTCAACACACCCAGCGGCCTGCTGACAATCAACGCCGGTGGCGGCGACGACACGATCAACATCGACCGCTTCGGCGGCACGTTCAACGGTTCGCTCACCATCGATGGCCAAGCCGGCACCGACACGATCTCGTTGAATAAGGCCCTGAGCCTGACGGGGGGCAGCGTTTCCTTGAGTGCCGACATCCTGGACATCAATCAGTCCATCGGGACGACCGGAGCAGGTTCGATCAGTCTGGTCGCCGATCGCAACATCGATGTGGCTTACGGACTGAGCTTCACGACGGTGGACGGCAATCTGACGTTGCAGGCCAATCCAACGAACACCGCATTCGCGGTCGGCGTGCATGGCATCGAATTGAGCAATGCGATTGTGCAGTCGTCCGGCGGCGACATCCTGATTCAAGGCCGCGGCGGCGACTCGGGCAGCGACCGCGATGGCGTCCGAATCAACGTCGGTACGCGCATCGAATCGACCGGCACCGGGGCCGGCGCGGGGACGATCACGATCGTCGGTCGTGGCGGGCAATCGGGAGCCGGCGGTCGGGGCGTGCGCATCGACACCAGTACGACCCTCATCCGCACCGCCGACGGCAACGTGTCGATCACGGGAACCGGCAGCACCGACGCGGGAAGCAATTTCCACAATGGCATCGCGGTCTTCGGCAGCACGATTCAATCCACTGGCAGCGGCACGATCTCCCTCAACGGCACCGGCGGCAACGGCACGAACAACGGAACGGGCGTGTTGCTCGATGGTTCGACGACGAAGATCACTTCCGCCACCGGTGCCATCAGCATCACGGGTCAAGGAGCCGCGACTGGTGATTCTAATTTCGGCGTGTATGTCGTGAACGGCGCGGTGGTCGAATCCACGGGAACGACGGCCGGTGCCGCGACGATCACGATCACCGGCACAGGCGGCGCGGGAGCCTCCGACGGCGACGGCGTCCAGATCAACTCCACGGCGACCACGATTCAATCGGTGGTGGGCGACATCTCGATTACCGGCACAGGCGGCGCAACGACCGGCTCGTTCAGCGATGGGATCGCCAGCTTCGGCGGCACCATTCAATCGACCGGCACCGGCAGCGACGCGGCCAAGGTCACGCTCAACGGCACGGCTGGAATCGGTGCGGGCGTGGACATGGGCATTCGACTTCAGAACACGGGCGTGAAGATTCTGTCTCAGAAAGGAAACATCAGCCTGACCGGAACGGGACGCGGTTCCGGCAACGAGAATCATGGCGTGTTCGTCGCGAGCGGCGCGTTGATTGAGTCCACGGGGACCGGTGCCGGAGCAGCCACGATCACGATCAATGGCACAGGCGGGAACAGTACGAACTTCAACCGCGGTGTGCAGATCAATGACAGCACAACGCTGATCAAGTCCGCCGACGGCAACGTCCTCCTGCAAGGGACAGGCGGAAACGCGTCGGGCACGGACAATCACGGCGCGGTGATCTATGGCGGGACCGTGCAGTCCACGGGCTCGGCCACAGTCACCATCAAGGGTGACGCCAAGGGCGGCACCGACTCGAACTATGGCGTGCAGCTCAACGGCAGCACAGCGAAAGTGCTCTCGGCCACGGGCAACATTTCGATTCAAGGCAACCAGTCAGGCAGCCCGTTCGCCACGACGGGTTCGTCCAACATTGGAGTCGGCGTTTACAACGGAGCGCTCGTCGAATCCACGGGACTGGCCACGGTCAGCGTGATCGGTACCGGAGCCAGCGGGACGAGCAGCAATCGCGGCATCGAAATCAACAGCGGCACGGCTTTGATCAAATCGGCCAACGGCAACCTGCTGTTGCAAGGGACCGGCGGAAACGGTTCAGGGTCGTTCAATCACGGCCTTGGCCTCTTTTCGGGCACGGTGCAATCAACCGGTTCGGCGACCGTCACGCTCAAGGGCGATGTGACCGGTGGAGCCGGATCGAATTGGGGCGTGCAACTGAACGGCAGCACGGCCAAGGTGACATCGACAAACGGAAACATCTCCATTCAAGGGAACCGTGCCGGAGGCGCGTTGGCCACGACCGGTTCCTCCAACATGGGCGTCGGCATGTACAACGGGGCGCTCGTCGAATCGACGGGAACCGGAGTCGGCGCGGCGACGATCACGATCTCCGGATTAGCCGCCACCAGTACGGGAGGAAGCGGACGAGGCATCGAGATCGGCGGCACAACGACCAAGGTCACAGCCGTTGACGGTGCGATCAATCTGATCGGCGATGCCTACTCCGGAGCGGGCAGCAATCATCAAGGCATCATTCTGTTCGACGGCATCGTCAGTTCCACCGGCAGCGGAGCCAACGCCGCCACAATCTCGGCCACGGGCACGGGGAACTCCACCGGCGGAATCTGGCTGAATTCGGCCAATGCCCAGATTCTCTCAACGGCGGGTGCGGTGACGCTGACCGGCTTGGTGGTCGGCTCGGCAACCGATGGAATCGTGTTGGTGAACTCCGCCCCGATCAACGGAGGTTCGGGGGCCTTGAGCTTGATCGCCGATCGGATGTACCTGGACGGTGGTCTGATTTCGGGGACCGGAGCACTGACGCTCAAACCTTCGACCACGTCCACCACGATCGGTGTTGGCGGTGGCAGTGGAACGCTCGACATCAGCGACACGGAACTGGGAGTGCTCGCGAACGGTTTCAGTTCGATCACGATTGGCGATTCGGCGGCCGGAACAGGAACCGTCAACGTCAGAAGCTCAACCTTTAACGATCCCATCACGATCGTCGGCGGCACCGTTTCCGTGACGGAACTCAACGCCGGCACGAACAGCGTCACGCTGACCGCTCGCACGGGTGCGATCACCGACGGCGGTGATGTGGGGATTGATGTCACCGGCGATGCGGTGTCGCTCAGCGCCGCTGGAGCGATCGGGGCGTCGGGCGATCAAGTGTCGCTCGCGGCGACGAGCCTCGTCACGAATTCGACGCTCGGTGGCAGCAACGGCAATCAGTTTTTCAGCGAGTCGAACTCGCTCACCGTTGGCACGAGCGACTTGAACGCCGGCAGCGGAACGATCTCCGTCACCAGCGGAACGATCTACACCGGCAGCGGCGGTGACATCCTCAGCCCCGTGACGCTGAGCAACGGAGTCACGCTGGCCGGCACTGGTTCAACAGGCAGCGTGACGACGCAAAGCGGCAGCCACGTCGCGCCGGGCAACAGTCCAGGCATCCTCAACACGGGCAACGTGACCCTCGTCACGGGAGCGGCGTTCGACGTCGAAATCGGCGGCAACTCAGCCGGCAATGGAGCCGGCTTCCACGATCAGCTCAATGTCACCGGAACCGTGACGATCAACGGAGCCACGCTGAATGTGTCCTCGCTGAGTTACACGCCGGCCGAAGGAGACAACTTCGTCCTCATCAAGAACGACAGCAGCGATGCCGTGACGCTGACGAATCCGCTCAAAGCGGGCACCGGAATCAATCTGACCGCTGGAACCAATCTGACCGAAGGGCTGATCGTCAGCACGAACTTCCTGGGAAGCGGGCGTACCGCACGAATCACCTACTTCGGCGGCGACGGGAACGACGTGGCGATCGTAGTGGATGCGGCAACACTCGCAATTTCGGACAACGACACGGCCGCCGACAACTTCACCGTGCGGCTCGATGGGACTGGCAACAACATTCAAATTCTGAGTGGCGGCGTCCTCCTGCGGTCCAACCCAAAGGCCGGCGTGACCACAGTCACCATTACTGGTGAGGACAACCAGGACGACACGCTGACAATCGACTTCTCCAACGGAAATCCGTTCTCGACCGGCGGAGTGGTGTTCAACGGAGGCGCAGGCGGCAACGACTCGCTGGTGGTCACCGGCGGCACGACGACGACTGTCACGCACACCTTCGCGAATGCCAGCGACGGCACCATCACGCTGGCGGGAACTCTCTCAGGAACGATCACCTACACCGGCCTGGAGCCGATCACGGACAACCTGAACGCGACCGACCGCGTCTTCACGTTCAGCAGCGGCAACGACGCGATCACTCTGGTCGATGCGACTGGCGCGAACATGACGATCGACTCGAACCTCGCTGAGTCAGTGACGTTCGCGAACCCGACGAATTCGCTGACGATCAACGCGGGGGACGGCACGGATACGGTGGCGATCAACTCGGTGGACGGTGCGTTCGCGGCGACGTTCCACGTCAATGGAGACGGCGGAACGGACTCCATCACACTGGCGGCCAGCCTGTCGCTGGGGGGCGGGAATTTGTCGTTCAACGCCGAGACGATCAATCTCGGCGCGAACGTGCAGACCGATGGTGGCTCGGTGTCGCTGACCGGCAACACAATCGTCACGGCCAGCAGCGTGTTGATCGACACCGAGGTCGGCAACAACAGCACGCCGGGTTCGGTGACGTTCAGCGGCGGATCGCTCAGCGCGAATGTCGCCGGGAACGACCTGTCGATCCAGACCACGACCAGCGCGCTCGGTGGCGGAGTGACGTTGGGCACTGTGAGCAACGGCGGTGGAGCCTACCTCAACGACCTGACGATCAATGCGTCGGGATCAACGATCGGCACGATCACGCTGGGTGGTGACATCTCGACCGACAACAGCGGTGCCGACACGGGGGATTTGAACTTCAACGGTTCGATCGTCCTGACCTCCAGCCAGACGTGGGACACGGAACAAGGGGACGATTCTCATGGCGGGGGCGTCGATGTGCGCGACGCGACGGTCTCTGCTTCCACCGTCGGCGTGGACCTGACGATTCGGATGACTGTCACGGGCTTCTTTGGGAGCGGCCTGAACTTGGGGAGCTTCAGTAACACGGGTGGAGCGTTCGTCAACGATCTGACACTCAGCAGCGGCGACCTCAACCTGTGGGGTGCGGCGGTGTCGCTCGACAACAGTGGCTCCGATACCGGCGACCTGAGCATCACGACGGGGGGATTGATTCTGGCCCAGCATCAGGTCATCGATACCGAGCAAGGAAACGACGGCGACGGCGGGCAAGTGACGATTTCGGCGGGCAGCGGAACCTGGGGCCTGTTCGGTGGGCTGGACCTGTCGATCAACACGGCCACGACGTTGCCGGGTGGCGTCGGTGGCAATGTGACCTACAACCAGCCGAGTTCTGGTTTCGGCGAAAAGCTGAACGACTTCACGATCAATGCGAGCGGCACGACGGCGGGCACGATCTCGTTGGGCGGCAGCATTCTGACGGACGCCACCGGTGCCGACCTGGGAGACATTTCTCTGACGGGACTGGTTGTTTTGACGGCCAGCCAGACGTGGGACACCGAGCACGGTGGCGACGCGAGCGCCGGCAGCATCACGATCAGTGGCACCGTGAACGCGGACAATGCGGCGGCACAGAATCGAACGCTCACCATCGATGCCGGCACGAACAGCGTGACGTTCGGCGGCGCTGTCGGTGGCTCGCAAGCTCTCGCCGATCTCGACGTCACGGCCACGACGATCAACGTCAACGGGAACGTGACGGTGGACGATCAAGGTGGCAACACACTGACGTGGACCGGAGCCGTCGTGCTCGGCGCGAATGTGGTGATTGACCTCGATGCCGCGAGTGGCTCGGACAACAGTTTGACCGTGACTGGCTCAATCAACGCGGATGCCGCCGCGAACAACCGGACCCTGCAACTGACGTCGGGTGGCGGGACGCTCAACCTCAACGCCGCGCCGATCGGAGCCTCGCAGGCGTTGCAGTCGTTGACGACGTCGAGCACGGTGCAGTCGTTGTTCAATTCGATTCGGACTCGCGATGGAGGCATCAGTATCACAGCGGGCGGGTCGCTGGCGGCAGCGATCAGCGGAGACCTGAGTACCGATGCCGGAACGAACGCAGGCCACATCACAATCACGGGGAGTCTCGGATTGGCGGCGAATGTCGCGATCGACACGGATCATGCGACGGGGGCCGATGGCAACTTCAGCGTGTCAGGTGCGACCAACGCCGTCAGTGGCAATCGAAACTTAACGCTCGACGCGGGAAGTGGAACGATCACGTTCAGTTCGGGGATCGGCGGCTCGACCGAATTGCAGACGATGACGGTCAACAGCGCATCGAGTGCGACGTTCGGCTCGATCAACACCAAGACCGGCGGCGTCAGCATCACCGCGACAACCATTAACCTGAACGGCAATGTCAGCACTGACGTCCTGACAAACGCCGGTTCAGTGACCTTCAACGGAGCGGTCGTGATCGGGGCCAACCTATTGACCATCGACACGGACAGCTCCGCGTCAGACGGCAACGTCGTTTTCAATGGCTCTGTGAACGCCGACAACGCCGGGGCGCAGAATCGAGCCTTGAACATCGTCGCGGGCACTGGCAGCGTGACGTTCGGTGGAACAGTCGGCGGCTCGCAAGCTCTCGCCGATCTCGACGTCACGGCCGGGACGATCAACGTCAACGCGAACGTGACGGTGGACGATCAGGGAGGCAACACGCTGACGTGGACCGGGGCCGTCGTGCTCGGCGCGAATGTGGTCATCGACGTGAACGGCACAGCGGACAACAACGTCAGCTTCGGCGGTACGATCAACGCGGACAATTCGACGACCGCCAATCGGACACTCAACGTCGATGCCGACACGGGAGCGGCCACGTTTGGCGGCAGCATCGGCGCGGGGACGAACGGAGCACTTGCCGACTTGGATGTCACGGCGACAACGATCAACTTGAACGGTGCGACGATTCAAGTGGACGATCAAGCGGCGTCCGCCCAAACCGTGACCTTCAATGGAGCGGTCGTGCTGGGAACCGGTGTGACCATCGACACCGACGCCGCGTCTGGCAATGACAACAGCGTGCGGTTCACGAAGCTGTCCGATGCCATCAGCGGAGCGAATTCGCTGACTGTGAATGCGGGCGGAGGCTCGGCTCAGTTCGACGGCGCGATCGGCAGCCCGACTCGGTTGACCGACTTCGACGTCACCGCCGCGACGATCCGTCTACCGAACGATGTGCTGACCGACGGCGGTTCGCTGACGTTCGTTGGCAATGTCGTCTTGAATCTTACTGGCACACTCTTGATCGACACCGAACGGCTCGACGACTCGAACGCCGGCAGCGTGACGTTCAGCGGTGGTTCGATCAGCGCGGGGGGGGCGAATCGCGATCTGGTCATCAACACGTCCACCGGCGGAGCGAACACGTCGGGCAACATTTCGCTGAGCACGGTCGATAGCACTCTGCGGAATCTCACGCTCAATGCCGCGCGAGCCGCGACTCCCGGAACCGGAGCGTTGGCGGATGTCACGCTGGCCGGCGCGGTGACTTTGGAGAGCAACGGCAACCTCGACATCGACGGCCAGACGGTGACGCTCAGCACGTCGTCTTCCGACGTCGCGATCAGTGGCACGGGAACCATCAGCATCGACGCCAGCCGTAACGTGGTCGTCTCGTCGGGGGCGAGCCTCTCGGTGGTCAACGGCAACCTGATGGTGAATGCCAATCAGCAAGGGACTCCATCGAGTGGCAATTTCGTCGGTATTGATATCAACAACGGATTGATTCAGGCGACCGGAACGGGAGCGGTGACGGTCCAAGGGAAAGGTGGCAACGACAGCAGCGGCTTCCAAATCGGTGTGCAAGTTCTTGCGGGCGGGGACATTCTCGGCGGAACGAGCGGGCTGTTGACGGTCACGGGGACCAGTGGAGCAAGCAATGGGACTGACAACCACGGCATCCGCATCACCGGATCCGGTTCAACGATCACGTCGAGCGGCGGCAATGTGTCGGTGACTGGCACCAGTAGCACTGTGGGGTCTGGGTCCAATGGCCGTGGCATTTTGATGGGAACTTCCTCGCTCATTTCGGCAGGAGGAAGCGGCTCGGTCACTGTTCTCGGCGAGGGGAGCGACTCCACGACGGGCGGTGGGAACATTGGCCTCTACATCGTGAACTCGACGATCACGTCGAGCGGCGGCAACGTGTCGGTGACCGGCAACGCGGGAGGCATGGCACCCGGCAGCTCCAATCGTGGAGTGCAAATCGAAGGGGCTGAGGTCTCGGCCACAGGGTCCGGCACGGTGACGGTGACTGGCGTGGGAGGAACGGGAGGCGGAGGTGACAATCAGGGGGTTCGACTCCGAAACGCCAACGCCAGAATCCTCTCGGCGGGTGGAGCCATTCAGATCACCGGAACAGCAGGCTCGAATTCGGTCGGTTTCCTCTCCGATCCGACCGGTTCGGTTTCAGGCGGCCCGATCACGTTCATCGCCGATAGCATCGCGTTCGACACGTCGGCCAGCCCCACGACGATCAACGCCGGGACAGGCACCGTCACGTTGCGACCGCAGACCAACGGCACCGCCATCAATCTTGGCTCGACCGTGGACACAACGGCCAGCACGCTGGAACTCTCCGACGCCGAATTGGACCGCATCACGGCGGGAACCGTGCAAATCGGCGACGCGAACAGTGGAACGATCACCGTCAGCGCGGCGATCACTCACGCGAACAATCTGTCGCTGACGGCCGGTGCGGGGATCACGGTCAATCAGGCCGTCACGATGGCCAGCGACAAGAACTTCTCGGCAACGACAACCAGCACGACGGCGGGAATCAGTCTGGCGACGACGAACTCCGACATCGCAGTGACGGGCACTGGCACGATTTCGCTGACGGCCGCTCGTGATGCCTCACTGGCTTCGGGGGCGAGCCTCTCGGCGGTCAACGGGAACGTCACGGTCAACGTGAATCAGCAGACACCTGTGACGACGGGGAACTTCTTTGGTCTCGACATCAATGGAGGTGAAATCAAGACCACGGGAAGTGGAAACGTGAGCCTGACGGCGAAGGGCGGGACGGTGGGTGTGGCGGTTCGATCCGCAGGCGGCAATGTCTCGGCCACGGGGGGGACCGTCACCATCGTCGGCACGGGTGGCGGTGGTGCGATTGACCATAACATCGGAGTGAATGTCGGCGGTACGGCCACGGTGACCTCCACCACGGGAGCGATCTCGATCACGGGAACCAGTGGTATCACGACCGGCCAGCATCATGACGGCATCCGAATTGATGGAGGAGCGAGGGTTGATTCCACCGGAGGTGCGACGGTGACGCTCAGTGGCACCGGACGGGGAGCCGACGGTGGTAACAACCACGGAGTGCGAATCGCCGGCGCGAACTCGAAGGTCACGTCCAACGCGGGCGACATCCTGGTCACCGGGACGGGAGCCGCCGTCACGCATTCCACAAACTACGGTGTCGCCATGATGGATGGCGGCCAGATCAATGCGACCGGCTCTGCAAAGATCACGGTCAACGCCACGGGAGGAATCGGGTACGACAACAATGTCGGACTCCTCATGACTGGCGCAAACGCCGGCATTACGTCGGTCAATGGCGACGTGGCACTCAATGGAACCGCCGCCGATTCGACCGGCACGGGCAATTACGGCATCAGCATTGTGAGCGGCGGCTTCGTCACGACGACCGGCACCGCCAACGTCACGCTCACCGGCACCACGACCAGCAGCGATCCGGCGGTCGGTCACGGCATCAGCCTGGGTTCGACCGGTACGGCGACCTTCACGCTGACCGGCTCGCAGAACACGTTCGTCGCCAACTCGATGGACGTCTCAGCGACTGCCACGATCAACGCGGGAAGCAAC
>CAZILR010000051.1:11628-14864 GCA_964539995.1 uncultured Planctomyces sp. | reverse complement strand
GGTCTCGCGGTTGTCGCCGAAAGAAAAGTACCCACTGCAAACGACGCTCTTCACGCAGTGCGAGACGCTGGCCAAGGCCCTCACCGGCAAGAGTCTGCCGCTCGACAAGCTGCGAGTGGACATTCTCGCGCTCGACGACACCGCGATGCACGGCACGATCGCCGAACCCGACCCAACCGGCATCGACTCGGCCACGCGCGGAGTGCTCGTCACCGAACGCACCAAGCAAGGCTTTGTGTTTGACCGCCGGCTCGTTCCCGATCAACTCGTGCGCGACGCGAGCCAGTTGGCTCAGGTCGTCGCCCCCGAATGGGCACAGCTCTTCAGCATGCGAGCGCTCTGCTCGTGCGACCGTTTCACGATCGAGATGACTCCGAAGCCGACGGCCGGAGCGGACGTTCGACCGGCGGCGGTCGCGGGAAAATTTTATCCCGGCGACGCAGCAGGAGTCGCTCGCGAATTGGATCGAATGCTGGGTGTGGCGGAGACCGGGGGACAAGGAGACGGGGAGATGGGGAGAGAAACGGTTTCAGCGGCGATGGTGCCGCACGCGGGTTGGGTCTTCTCCGGCAAGCTGGCTGCCGAAGTGCTCAAACGAATTGAGTTGCCGCGCACCGTCATTGTCATCGGACCAAAGCACACGCCGAACGGACTCGATTGGGCCATCGCGCCGAATCGCGCCTGGTCATTTCCCGGTGGCCAACTGGAATCGGATCTCGAACTCGCTCGCGCGCTGGTCGCGGCGATCCCCGGCTTGCAGTTCGACGCGGCGGCGCATCAGCAAGAGCATGGCATCGAAGTCGAACTGCCAATCATCCATCGGCTCGCGCCGCAAACGAAAATCGTCGGCATTTGTGTCAGTGGTGCAACGCTCGCGCGCTGCGAGGATTTCGCGCGCGGCCTCGCGTCGGTCCTGGAAAACTTCCTGCTCGATCCGCCGCTGCTGCTGATTTCCAGCGACATGAACCACTATGCCGGCGACGCGGAGACGCGGCGGCTCGACGCGCTGGCTCTCGCCGAGTTCGACCGGCTCAACGAAGACGCGCTCTTCGAAACTTGCCACTCGAACCACATCAGCATGTGCGGCCTCGTCCCGGCCGTGATCGTGATGAAGACGCTCAAGAAGCTCGGCCGGCTCAACCGTTCGGTCGAAGTCGGCTACTCCACCTCCGCCGAGGCCAGCGGCGACACATCCCGCTGCGTCGGCTACGCTGGGCGACTGTTGGTGTGACCCTGTTTTATTGGTGACGATCATGTCGGTCTTGGGAAGCCCACCGTCGTTCTATCCTGCTGCCTCGGCTTCAGTCATGGCGATGTTTTTTCTGCTCGCAACTTTACCGGCACTCATCCTTGTGGTTGTACGGACTCAGGGGCATCGTCTTGAAAAGAGAGCACGACTCATCTCGCTGTGGTACTGCGTGATTTGGGTGCTGATTATGCCTGAGATCGTAAAACTGGCCCAATGGCGTGGAGCGATCGAGTGTTGGGCGACGGGCTTACTCTTGATGTTGCCCGTGATGTTGAGTTTGTGCTTGTTTGTGCAAAAACGGCTTCCCAAGCAACCAACAGATGTGGCCCAAAAGTAAGAATGAGGATGACGTGCGATCCTCCCTATTAGGCAGCTTGTTCCAAGCTCTGTTTGCACTGGCTACCGCGGCCGTTGCGCAGGCGGAGCCTCCGCCTGCTGTTGACTTTGCACGCGACTTGCGGCCGATTCTGGCCGACTTCTGCATTCGTTGTCACGGGCCGGATGCGAAGCAGCGGCAAGCGGACGTCCGATTGGACGTGCGGGATGAGGCCGTTCGCCCGGTCAAGTCCGGCCACACGCCGATCGTGCCGGGAAAGCCGGAAGCCAGCGAACTCGTGCGGCGCATTTTCGCGGACGATGACGGCGTCATGCCACCTCGCGAAACCGGACAAACGCTGACGGACACTCAGAAGGAAACACTGCGACGCTGGATTGCCGAGGGGGCGAAGTATCAGACGCATTGGGCGTTCGTCGCGCCGAAGCGACCGGCGATGCCGGAAGCTCGAAGGTCGAAATCCGAAGCTCGAAACTCGATTGATCGGTTCGTGCTGGCTCGCCTTGAATCGGCCGGTTTGCGACCGTCGCCGGAGGCAGATCGTGCCACGTTGTTGCGGCGAGTCACGCTCGATTTGACCGGCCTGCCACCGTCGATTGACGAGGTCGATGAGTTCCTCACAGACACGGAACCGGCGGCGTTCGAGCGTGTCGTCGATCGGCTACTCGCTTCGCCGCGCTACGGCGAGCATCAGGCCCGCGACTGGCTCGATCAAGCTCGCTACGCCGACACGCACGGCTACTTCACGGACCACGAGCGGTTCATGTGGCGCTGGCGAGATTGGGTCATCCACGCCTTCAACGCGGACATGTCCTTCGATCAATTCACCATCGAGCAACTCGCAGGCGACCTGCTGCCGAACGCGACGGTCGAGCAGCGCATCGCGACCGGCTTCAACCGCAACCACATGATCACCGAAGAGACCGGCGTCATCCCGGAGGAGTACCGCGTCGAATACGTCGCCGACCGAGTCCGCACGACCTCCGCCGTCTGGATGGGGCTGACGGCCGGGTGTGCTCAGTGCCACGACCACAAGTACGACCCGCTCACGCAGCGCGAGTTCTATCAGCTCTTCGCGTACTTCAATCAACTGCCGGAAAAGGGGATCGACCGCGGCAAGCAGAAGAACGCGGCTCCCGAACTGCGGCTGCCGACGCCGGAACAAACGGCTCAGCAGGAGCAGTTGCAGCAACGGATTCGCGACTTGCAGGCGAAGCTGATCGCGCTGCCGAAGGAAGACGGCGCTCGGCGCGGGTCTCCCGACGCCGCCGTCGCCAGAAAGTCGCTTGATGACGAAATCAAACAGCTTCAGTCGCAGTCGTCGTTGCTGGCGACCCTCGGCAGCGTGATGGTCATGCAGGATCAAGCGGAGCCGCGCGATACGTTCCTCCTCGAACGTGGCCAGTACGATCAGCCACGCGGGAAAGTCTCGCCCGGCGTCCCCGCGTTTTTGCTCGCGCTGCCGAACGATGCGCCGCCGAATCGTCTGGCGTTCGCGAAGTGGCTCGTCGATCCGCGACATCCGCTGACGGCTCGCGTGGTGGTGAATCGACACTGGCGACAACTCTTCGGCCGAGGCTTGGTCGCGACGACCGAGGACTTCGGCGTGCAAGGCGAATTGCCGTCGCACCCGGAATTGCTCGATTGGCTGGC